>JACQQN010000155.1 GCA_016206995.1 Candidatus Omnitrophota bacterium
CAAGCAGCCCCGAAATAAATTTCTGGACAGTTTCGATGGGTAAATCCTCGAGGTATTTTTGTGTTCCCGTAAAAATAGAAACAACTTGAGCGCTCAACGAAAGCGGTGAAAGAATATCTTGTTTTAAGATTTCAACCATACGTTCCCCATGCCTCAGCTGATCGAGCGTTGCCTTGTCAAGATCGGTTGAAAGCTGTGAGAAAGCAGCAAGTTCTCGATATTGAGCGAGACTGAGCCGCAGCATTCCAGCGACTTGCTTCATAGCTTTAGTTTGCGCATTTCCACCAACACGCGACACGGAAAGCCCAACGTTAACAGCGGGGCGGACGCCGGCAAAGAAAAGATCGCCTTCAAGATAAATTTGTCCGTCCGTAATTGAAATCACGTTGGTTGGAATGTAAGCAGAAACGTCGCCAGCTTGCGTCTCAATGATCGGAAGCGCTGTGAGCGACCCTGCACCGCGCGAATCATGTAGTTTTGAAGCGCGTTCCAGCAATCGTGAATGAAGATAAAACACGTCGCCTGGGTACGCTTCGCGTCCTGGAGGTCGTTGCAGAAGAAGCGAAAGTTGTCGGTACGCTTGAGCGTGTTTCGAAAGGTCATCATAGATGCAAAGCGCATGTCCGCCGTTGTAAAGAAACTCTTCACCCATGGCACATCCTGCATAAGGTGCAAGGTATTGAAGCGGGGCAGGGTCTTCTGAAGCAGCGACAACGACCGTGGTGTATTCCATAGCACCATTTTCTTCTAATGTTTTAACAATGGCGGCAACGCTCGATAATTTTTGGCCAATCGCAACGTAAAAACAGTAAACCCCTTTTCCTTTTTGATTGATGATTGTGTCAATTGCGATTGCAGTTTTCCCAGTTTGCCGGTCTCCAATAATCAGTTCCCGTTGTCCACGCCCAATTGGAATCATTGCATCGATGGCTTTAATACCGGTTGCGAGCGGTTCTTTCACAGGTTGACGCTCTATGACGTTCGGCGGAATAGTTTCAATGGGACGAAAAGTTTTTGTAACAATAGGCCCTTTACCATCTAAAGGTTCGCCGAGCGGGTTCACGACGCGGCCTAGAAGCGCTTTTCCTGTGGGAACTTGAGCAATTTTTCCGGTTCGTTTGACAACGTCGCCTTCCTTAATCTTTTTATCAGATCCCAAAATGACAACGCCTACATTGTTTGTTTCTAGGTTTAAGGCAAGGCCAGTGGTTTTGTCGCTAAATTCAACAAGCTCACTCGCCATAACGTCATCCAAACCATAAACACGGGCAATTCCGTCACCCACTTGAAGCACATAGCCAATGGAATCCATTTTCAACTTGGATTCGTATTTCTCAATTTCTTTTTTGATTGCGAAAGTCACTTCTTCAGGTTTTAACATAATTGATTTCCTTGGTCATCGCGAGGAGTAAGGCGACGAAGCGATCTCAGATTGCTTCGTCCGTGAAGAACGGACTCGCAATGACAGTTACGTTTTTTAGCCAACCATTTGTTTTTTAAGTTCATCGAGTTTTGTACGAATGGAGCCATCAAATAAACGATTTTTAATTTTAACCTGGATTCCGCCTAAAATATTAGGGTCCAATTTCGTTTCAGAAACAATTTTCTCACCCAGAAGTTTCCCCAGTGTTTTTTCAAGAGCAATTTTAAGTTCCGAACGAATAGGACGCGCAGTTGTAATCACAATCTCTTCGCGGTGCTCGCTTTCATTCATTAATTGGTGATAAGACTTTACAAGGGCATCTAAAAAATAGAATCGGTTTCGAACCATTAGGAAAGTTAAAAATTGAAAAACGAGCGGCGAAATGGGAAACGCGCCGCTATCCGCCAAGTTTTTAAGAACCGCTTTCTTTTCATCCAAGGAAAATATCGGCGCTCCAAAAAACCCCATAGCCTTTTGCGATTTGATTTCACGAGCGACCGAGAGAAGTTCTGACTCTACCTTGGGCTCCCGTTTTTCCTCTCGCGCCAGCTCAAACAAAGCTTTTGCGTACCGCATGGCGAGTGCTTCATCTCTCATGATTTTGTCACGCGTTCTTTGGAGTCATCTAATTCTTTAATAAAGCGAAGGATCATTTCTTCATCTTTCTGATTTGTGACTTTTTCATGAATCAAATGTTCTGTTGCCTGAAACACAAGCCCCGCCATTTCTTTTCGGAGTGTTACCTGCGCTTTCGCAGCTTCAAGCGCGATATCTTCCTTTGCTTTATCAAGGATTTCCTTCGCTTGTTTGCGCGCCGTCTCCTGGATTTCTCGGGAAAGTTTCTTACCTTCCTGAATCGCGTCAGCAAGTTTCGCGCGCATTTCTTCCTGAATGTGCGCTAGTTTCTGTTCGTAGTCCACTTTTAATTGATCAAGCACTTTTTTTGTTTGCTCAATTTCAGAAAACTCGGAAGCAATTTTATGACGCCTTGAATCCAGAAGCTCAAGAATTGGCTTCCACGCGAGCCGCTTCAGAATAAAAAGAAGGATTGCGAAGGCAAATGCCTGAGTCAAAATTTCTTGGATGGAGACATTCATTGTTCAACCCGTCTGTTTCAAGCTTAGGAAATCTTCCCTTGAAGAATGAAAACCACAAGCAACGCATAAATCGTCAAAGCTTCAATAAATGCGCAACCGATGATCATGCCGGTTTGAATTTTATTTGCTGCTTCTGGTTGTCGTCCCATTGCTTCCATGGCCGCTGAAACTGCTTTCGCGAGGCCGAGGGCGCAACCAAAAGCGGCAATTCCAACTGCAATTGGTAATGTCCACGATAATGCTGATGAAAAATTCATTTTTAAGTTCCTCCGTTATGTTGGTTTTAGTTAATGCTCATGTTCCTCGTGAGGAAGCATGAGTGTGATGTAAATGGTGCTTAAAAGCGTAAAAACAAGTGCTTGAATGGTTCCCGTCAGCATCGCAAGCATCATAAAAGGTAATTGAAGTGGAATTCCAACCGGGCTGTGAATGAATGAAAGGGTAAGAATCCCAAGCCCCGCAAAAACACCAATCAGTGCATCTTCGCCCAATACGTTTCCAAACAACCGAAGCGCGAGACTAAGCGGCCGGATAAATTCTTCCAGAATGTGAAGCGGTAAATTCATAGGAACCATCGCCCAACCTGTGACATCTTTCGGACTTCCCATTAAATGAAAAAGATAACCACCAAATCCATTTTCTTTGATGCCGATCCATTGCACGTAAAAAAAGACTGAAACGGCAAGCCCTGCTGTTGTGTTAATGCTTGAGGTGGGGGATTTCAAGCCTGGAACGAGGCCCATCCAGTTTTGAATAAAAATGTAAATGAAGAGAGTCCCAATAAAAGGAATGTAAGCCCGTCCCCGATCACCCATAACACCAACGACCATGGATTCCATTCCTTCGACAACCATTTCAACCAAGTTTTGGAGTCCTGAGGGAATAAGCGATTTCTTTCTGGTTGCAATAAAACAAATGAGGACCAAGGAAAGAGCTGCAATCATCGAAAAAAGAAAGTTTTCCCAGTGATGAAGAAAATTACCAACCGGGGTTCCATGTAATTTCTCAACAAGGAGCGTGATAAAATTGGCAAGTTCCTTAACAGGCTGCTCAGATTGTGACGCATGTTGGACATGTTGCGCTGCCTCGTGCGCTACTTGTTCCACTGCAGAATGAACTGGTTCCATAGAGTTGTTTTTTTACTTAGAGCGTCTAACAAAAGTGTCATCCTGAGGCGTTAGCCGAAGGATCTACGAACGCA
>JACQQN010000016.1 GCA_016206995.1 Candidatus Omnitrophota bacterium
GTATTGATCCGCATCTAATAGAGAGGTCGTGATCCAAATACGTTTTCTTCTTCCCTCTACTTTCATCTCTGTTTCAATCAGTCGGATGATCACCGAGCTCGGCAAGGCGGGATCTGCTTTCCGATGCTTTGAACCTAACGGAATTTCTACAAGTTTATCCGTCTTGCTCAATACCTTCACTGTTTTTAATCGATCTACTTTTAAACAAGGATGTATTCCTCCAATGAATTCAATCCCGCCTCGTTGATAGTGGGCATATAAATTTGCCCCAGCGTATAGACGATCAAAAACAACCACATCTCCTTTGTCCAAGCGGGGCAGGAATCGACAAAATAAAACCCGTTCAGAAACCTTATGGTCTCCAATCTCGTGGCCTAAATGAATCAGCGTTTGAAGATTAAAGGCCGTGACGACACGCGCTACAGGAAAGTGTCCCTCGCCACATCCGCGTACGTGTACGCCAACATTTCGATGCCCAAAATATTGCGTTAGTTCTTCTTCATCACTCATAGAAACTCCAGTCCCATCAACACCAATCATCCGGTGTCCTCGCCATTTCGGGTTGTCTTCCTCATGAATTCGCTCAATGATCCATTTCTCAAGACGCTGCCATACCTCGTGAGGAAGCCGTTTGCGAGCTTCAGCCAGTACTCCGGACCTGCCTATTTGTCCAAGATTTTCCCACGCACTCTGAAAGCTACCCTCACGACTTATTGCAGCATTGATCATATGCAAGATCGTCGTCAAGGGACTTAACAAACGTTTTCGAAACTGATACCCGGACGCTTCACATAGATCTTCCACCGTCTCACTCGTTATCAAGCCCCTCATTGCATTTAACTGCCCCGATTCGATTTCATCACGAAGCGCCTTAAGTTTTTTCCTCCGCCACTCGATATGTTTATTGTTCATTTCAGACCTCCTGGTTCGGTTGAAGGACTAAACGCATCCTTCTTGATCGACCTCAGGAGGTCTTTTTTTATCTCTCCCTTATCCGAGTGCCATTAGATGGAATGGGAAATTCGAGGTGAAGCCGAGCGAAAGCCGCACAAACCGGACTTCATCTTTCGCGGCTTGAGCGTTCCCTGAAGCAAATGGAAATGTTTGCTGGATTGCTTCGCTACGCTCGCAATGACCGTTAGTTTTGAATAAATGAAAGAATTTGCTTGGAATCGGCAAGGTCTTTTAATAGAAGATCGGGTTTAAATTGTGAAAGTTCCGCCTCAGAAAGAGAGCCGGTAGCAACGGCAATGGTTCTAAGCCCGAGCGTCCTGCCACATTCCATGTCTTGCCTGGCATCCCCAATTAAAACAATTTCCTCTCGTTTGATTTTTTCTCCGGTAAGCTTCAAACCGCGTTCAACGGAAAGCCGTGTCAGCTCAAGCCGCTTTTCAGAATCAGATCCATAACCACCAAATGAGAAAAAGTGATTGATTTTGCCGCGTTCTAATTTGTGATCTGCGGTTTCCTTAAAATTTCCGGTGGCAATTCCAAGAAAGTATTTTCTCGAGGAAAGTGCATCAAGCAATCCCAAAACACCTGGCATTAATTGAAAGCGGCTGGCGCTTCCAATTAATGCTCCAAAATACTTTGTATAACGCCTCCCCAATTCTTGAGCTTCTGAATCACTTGGGTTAATTTCGGCAATTTTGCTCAAATCACGGATAATTTCATAGTCTGTTTTTCCATGTGGATCATAGTGATCCCAAATTTCACTGACACCAAACATTTCTTGAAACGCACGGTTAAACGCATCAATTCCAACACCGCCTGTGAGGAGAAGTGTCCCATCGATATCAAAAATGATCATCCGTGGAAGAGTCATACGAAAGAAAGGTAATCAGGAAGTGAACTGCCAATTAAAGGAAGTGCATACTTTCGGAATTGAGGTGTTGTGAAATTTCCCTCCCGGTTAATGAATTCATCTGGAAGTTTTTTCTCACACCCAGCAACCATTTCTAGCGAAATAGCTTGAAAATTAATCCGATATGGCGAATGAGAAATACGTTTTATAGCAACTTCAATTCCTGTTTTTCCTTGAAGTGCAAACCGAACAGCTTGTACCCCGCACCCGTAAGCTTCCCGCTGATCGGTGATGGAAATATAAGGAATCGACATGCGCTGGATCGTTCCTGGTTTGTCGAACCGCGCGCGGACTTTGAGTTTCGATTCAAGAAAATTGCAAAGAGAGTGAGCGGTTCCCTCTACGTAGCGGTGGCCAAATTGATCTTTCGAAATAGCTTTTTTCGACGAACCAATCCGTTCGCCTTTTTGATCTCGAATGGTCTCTGAAATCACGACCACCGCAAAACCATAACGTTTATAAACAGCGTGAACATCTTCTAAAAATTGCGCATGATGAAACGCCCGTTCCGGAAAATATAAAAGATGAGGCCCATCTTCAGGGCGCTTTTTCCCAAGACTTGCGGCAGCAACAATCCATCCAGAATTTCGCCCCATGGTTTCAATAATCTTAATGGGATCTGAAGATCGAATAGCTTTTGTATCTAAAGATGCTTCTTGAGTCGTGATCGCCATAAAACGCGCAACACTTCCATAGCCCGGCGCATGATCCATTCCTGGAAGATCATTATCAATCGTCTTTGGAATTCCAATCACTTGTAAAGGATGGTTTAACTCGGAAGACGCTTCGGCAAGCGCAAGACCTGTCTTTGCGGAATCATTTCCACCAATGAAAAAGAGAACGTCTATTTTTTTCTTGCGGAGTTTACGCACGATCATTCCAACTTCGCGATGAGAAAGTTTGTAACGACAAGAGCCAAGCGCCGAGGAGGGCGAATTTTTGAGGCGTTCAAGCGAAGTTTTTGATAAAGAACTAAGGTTAATAAAGTT
This sequence comes from Candidatus Omnitrophota bacterium, assembly GCA_016206995.1. Classification (GTDB taxonomy): domain Bacteria; phylum Omnitrophota; class Omnitrophia; order Omnitrophales; family Abzuiibacteriaceae; genus JACQQN01. The sequence goes on from JACQQN010000016.1 coordinate 2,854, forward strand.
CTCTTTGATTACTCCCAAAATCCCAAACCGAGCGCCTAAAACCTGCGCGAACTGATTTGATTTTCTTGCCTCTTCAATCACGCCTGCCAAACTTTGATTGATGACCGGCGTCGACCCGCCCGATTGGAATATCGCTGCCCGCCTCTTCACGATTTAATCCCTCCATCCTTTAGGTTCATAAGAAAACGACTGGGGCGATCGTAAAACTCAGAACCTACAAGCTCCGACAAATCATTATGGTGACCCCCTGCGATTCGAAAAAACTCCTTTGGTTCCCGCGCTTCTTTGTAGAGAGTTTCTCCCATGGCGAAAGGAGAAACTTCGTCATCTTCTCCGTGAACAATCAACATGGGTGCTTTTATTTTTGAGATCTTTTCTAAGTTTTGGAATTGAAACCCGTTCATCACAAAATTGGGAACAAAAGGATAATGTGTTTTAGCAACCGCCACAAGTGATGTAAACGGCGCTTCCAGAATTAATGCCCAAACACTTGCTTTCATTGCAAGGTGAATGGCGGGAGCTGCTCCAATTGATTCACCATAAATAACAATTTCCGAGTCGGACAACTTTTTCACTTCGTGTAACCAGCGCAATCCGGTTTCCGTATCTTCATAAATATCGTTCTCACTTGTGATTTTTCCGGCACTTTTCCCGTAGCTCCGGTAATCAAGTAAAAAAACAGAAAACCCACGCTTCACCCACTCTGCCGCCTTAAACAAACGGTCACTGATATTACCTGCATTGCCATGAAGAAAGTAAATCGCTCCTTTTTGTGAAGCCACTTCTAAATACCACCCCGTAATTGCAACTTGATCTTGAGTTGTTAACGTGATCATCTCAGCGTTCAGCCCATAGTCTTCAGGCATAACGTTATATTCTTTTGTCGGAAAGAAAACGAGTGTTGCGATCATCGTTTGAATTAAAATCCAAATTTTCATATTGATTCTTGAGACAGTATTTTCTCATAAATCCGCTAAAAAGGGGACAGGTTTTGTCCGCCAAAAATCGTGGCGAGACCCGTCCACTCCGCCAAAGGCGGATCCATCCTCTGGCGGAAAGGTACTCAGTACGATTTTTGAGACGGACCTCGCTGGCTTTGCCGCAAATTACGTACGGCACTGCTCCGCTGTGTGGCGGGCTTGTGTTGATCAAATAAAAACCTGTCCCCATTTGATAAAGGTAATTTTCCCTTAAAATAAAAATCCCGTCCAACCACATCAAGTGTGGCGGACGGGATTTCATACCCCTTGCGCTTTTAAATCCTCTGTTTTTTATTTTGTAGCGATGCGGCGATAAATCAAAAACACCACACCGATCACAAAAAACGGCATGTAGGTCACTAGAGATACACCGTAATTCAACCCTACAATCACGCCGACCAGAAGACCCAGAAGCATATGTTCATCAATCTTCATTTACCTCACCCCCAAGAATTGTAGCTTCGGAACAGCAAGTACTAACGCGCCGCCCGAGCCACTATTCTAAAAAGCCATTCCTTTAGTAAAGCAAATAAGCTCGTCATATCTTTCCCTAATTTAAAGTGTAACCACTAAAGAAGATACACGTCAACACCCTAACTCAAGTGACTGTTAAAGAAAGTACTTTTTATCAATCAAACTCGACCGAATATTAAGGTATGTCGGAACCTTAATAGAGGGGCTTAGCCATTGCGTGAAAAGTGATAAACCAGTACAATACTGCTCACTTTAAATTATCCACTATGGCACAAAAACTACGGTCAAAAAACTTAGAAGGCATCTTATTCTGGCTTAGGTGGATTCTGATTGCTATTGGTGGGTTTGTGGCTTCTGTCCTCTTTTGGAACTGGCTATTAATTGAACGAATGGGTGCCGATTTTAAAGCTCCGCA
>JACQQN010000157.1 GCA_016206995.1 Candidatus Omnitrophota bacterium
GAACAAGGCCGGAATGAGAATGAAATAAGACTTCATGAGGCGCATGCAAAATTAGAGCCATGGGCATTTGATGATGATTCAACAGCACATCAAGCCGCGAGAGTTCTTGCGTTGACGGGGAAGGAACAACTCAAACAGGGCGAGCAATTTTTAAAAAACGCGCAGAAACATCTCGACGCCGTTGAAACACTTTTGGCCTATGAAACTGAAAAAGATCTTCAAGAACGAAATGCAAAAAAGGGAATCGCAGGCGATTCAAAAACTCTTTTTGAAGCCCGCCAACGAGAATTGAAACAAGACCGGCGCGATGTGCGGCGGCTGATTATTAACGTCAGTGCACAGCTTGTGTATACAGCAAGAGACCTTCTTCATCGTGAAAAAGATTACAAGCAAGGCGATTTCAGAGAAGTCATGCTCAATCAAAAACTTTTAATTTTGGAGCGGATGCGCGCTGCGCTTGATTATGAAGAAATGGAAGCAAAAGGCAGTACGGATCAAGAAAAAATGAGAAAACTGCGCGATATTGCAGCCGGAAAATTAATGCCAGAGCGCCCCGAAAGTGAATTTGGCAATCCATACTTTAAAGATGTTAAAAATGCAGTTGAAAGTTCTACTGGCGTGAAACGCAAGGCAGACCGAGCGGCGCTTGAATCGCAGTTACACCGCCTTGAAAAGAAATGGGGAGGAGATTCGACTGTTGAGAGTATCAATGTCGGGTTTTTGGTCACTGCAAATCGTGTTGCGAAAGAGGAAGAGAATTGGTTGAGCAAAGGGCTCATTCCTGGAAAATGGGGCGAGCGGCTTGGTTTTTTGAAACAATTTTCTGGAGCGAATCTCACGGCGTTGGCTGCACTTCAGCCGCCTTCTTCTCCTCTTGATCCAACACCCGTTTTGAATGCAATGAGTGCGGGCATCAAGTTTGCCAATTTAACACCACAGGGCCAGAAATTTTTTAGCCGCATGAGCCGCTATACAGCAGGTATTTCTCCTGATCAATTTCTTGATTTTACGACAGCATCTATCGGGGCTTTCAATTCTCTTCAAGCTTTTACAAGAATGCCTGCAGGTGTTGATCAGGCATCAGTCGGTCTCGATGAATGGGGTATGCCGACCGGTAGAATGACTGCTGGACAGGTACCTCAGGAGACGCAGCGACAAGAGGTGGGTCAGGTTCCACAAGCAGCCGGCGGTGTTGCAAAAAGCGGGCTTGGGCTTTTGCGTTCGGTAGCAGACACGTTTGGCGGCGCTTCAAATACCCACATGACCTGGGATGTGGAAAAAATCGTTGTGGCTGGTATCCTTCTTAAAATTCAGGGAACTAAAGAAGAAAAAATTGAACGCACCAAAACGTTGATTGATATCCTCAACCGGGAAGAAGCTGTCTTGAATCAATCTTATGCGCATGCGATGTCACGCGCTTTGATTGATTTTACGAGCAATTACCAAAACCGCGAGATTGTTCAAGACCATCTCAAGATGTTGAGGAATGAACTTTCTGAGATGCTGATTGCACGAATGGAAGCAGGGATGGCAGACGATGAGAAACTTGCAGTTTTAAGAACCAAAATCGCACAGGATGAAAAGTCACTTCAAGATTTTAATCAAGAAATTGAAAAACTTGCCAAAACCTTAGAAAGTATTTTCCCATTTAGTGCTAAAGAAGCGCAAAAAGTTGCAGAGCAAATGGCACAAGATGTGACGGAAGGGAAACTGTCGCTTAAAGATACGAACGGTCTTCGCCGGTATGTCGAAATCGTTTACCGGGAGTCTGAGATGGATCCTTTCGCGCAGTTCAAACTTTTAACATCCAATGTGAAGAGCGCCACGAACCGGTACCAACTTGCTTATGATGAGGCAAAAGGTTTGTCCGTTGAATTCTCAGGGCTCACGACCCCAGAACTCTTTTTGGTATTCCATCGATTGGGTTTTGTTCCTGAACAGCTGGGCGCGCTTGACCGCGAAAAAGCAGATCAAATGGCAAAAGATCTCGGCACACAAATTAACGAAGGCCGCGTTGAAGAAATTGTCGAGAAATTTAAGAAATCAGCTAAGGCTGGCTTGTTTCAAAAAGAATATCTCAACCGGAAAGTGATTGCGGCGCTCTATGACGTTGCATTGGCATGGTCGGATATTAAGAATTACGAAAAAGATACCAAAATTTACCGAGAAAACTTGGCGAACGACATCCCCCGGTATTTTGAACGGCTTCGGTTGCTTCAAGCGAGGATTAAGCAAATTGACGAAGACCTCAAGTTTCGTGAAGACCGCGCAAAACAAGAAGGGGCAGCACTCGACCCGTCGGTAGTCCAATTCCGGCTTGAACAGTTGACGCTCAAACAAGCTTTGGTTAATTTTCAATTTGAAATGGCAAGAGCCATTCTTGCATTTCGCGAAACGCCCGATCTTGAAGCGATGGGAAAAGAAATTTCTTTTGGAAATACCAACTTAGATCAAATTGATGCTTATCATGCAAAGCTTGTTGCGAGTTGGGGCGAGTCGGGAATTGATCCAGTGATTGAGAAAGGTTTTGATGAATTAGCGAAACCGTTTCAAAGAACGCCGGACCATGATGATGAGAAAATTGCAGCGGAGGCATCTCGAGCGCTGAGCGTACGGATTGATCCAGATGTTTCGCTTCAAGCTATTCAAAATGCGAGAGACAAAAAAGCTTACTTGGAATTGAACAAAGTAGTCGTTGAAGCCTATCAAGCAAAATATGGAAATCGTTTTTGGGAGCAATTAAAACAAGACATGTCGCTTATCCTTAAAGGCAACGAACAAGGGTTAAGCGCAGGCGTCAACCTTTATGTTGGAATCGGCCAGCTAATCAAAATGAAACATTTGACAGACGCTTCTGGAAAAGAAATTGCAGAGCGCGTGCTGATTCAAGCGTTGATGGATGAAGGTGTTAAAAC
>JACQQN010000154.1 GCA_016206995.1 Candidatus Omnitrophota bacterium
AAACGCATGTCGGAATACGTTCGGATTCACAAATGCCTTGGACGCAAACTTCAACCGTACACGCGTTTCCATCACTTGTGCATTCTCCGCTATCCGAACACGGAACACAATTCTCAATCCGCGCTCCACGACAACTTCCTTCGGAACAAACGTCATTTTCGGTGCATATATTACCATCAGAGCAAGGATTCGTATTATTCTCCGAACCGCAAATACCACCAATGCAAGTATTAGTTGTGCAAACATTTCCATCTTCCTGACACTCATCAACATTGCGGCAAGGAGTGCATTCCTCAATCCGCGTATTCTGGCAGCCAGTAGCTGTGCAAGTATCCGTTGTACACGCATTTCCATCGTCACAGAACACCGAAGGATTTTCTGAACAATCAAACGATTGAAAAGTTAGTTGATGGAGAAAAACACTTGCGGTACGAATATTGGTTTGTCCAGGGTCTGTAACAAAATCAATCTCCCGTACGCGCGACAAATTGCTGTTATCCGAAAGATAAAAATCCTTCCTAAGTAATTTATTTTCCTCAGGCACCTGCACGGTAAACGAGTCTAGCGGCGAACCATTTGCATCTTTAAGTTCAATTCGAAAATCACGCGGGGTTGTTACCGCACGATAAACAACCAATAATCGGTTCCTTCGCGCGTCATAATCCTCACTTAATTTCCAGAAGTGGCCTGAAAAAGGAGAGCTTTCATTGGTGTATTGAATCCACGTGCCATATTCATTCGTTTGTTCTTGCCGATCGGTCCCAATGACACCTTCATTCACAAATTTCCTTAATACAGCAAGTGAACGGGTTGCAAACTGAACGGGAGGCCCGATTGTCATTTTATCAACCGATGATATGGTTAAGTGAAGCCGCTCATAAAGCTCTCGATATTGATCGAGATCTCCTTGGTCTTCCAAATATTTCTCAAGATCATCACCGCCGCCACCTAAAAGTCCTAAAATGAATGAAGCTTGATCGACAGCAACCAAACGATTTGAGTACTCGGAACCTGAACGCGCTGCATCAACAATCCCGTAAGGTGTCGTAAGTTGTGGAAATCGAATTGTAATGCGCGCAATCCAATCAATCACCAAATTTGGATTTAAAGAATATGTACTTGCAAGTCCATAAAGCGAACCCACGTCAAAAACATTGTTATACGGAAAATTTTTCTCAGACGCTTCTGGAATTCCAAGGGCACCCACATAACTAACGTTGTGAGTTTCTTCAGGCATGTAGCTTGCTGATAAGAAACCTGGGATTTGATAGCGATTGGCGTAATCTGCATGCGTGTAGAAAAAGTTCTGAAGCGCTGCTGATACGTTGACAATCTTAGCCTCATTCGACCATAAAAGCGGCCAGAAAATTTGAAATGCTCCCCCATCATAAGGCACCAGATTAACAATAGTGTTTTCAAATTGATCGGTGTAGTCCTTGTAGGCCTGAGTCAAACTAAACCAAGCTTGTTCCGAATCTCCAGGCAAAAGATTGCGGTATCGGGCAAGAACAAAGGCGACGCCCGTTCGAAATTCCATCGCAAGCTTATCAATATGATAAGGTTCAAACTGACCCGTGCTGGTATTGAAAGCGCCGTGAAATAAGTGTGCTTGTGGATCGTATAATCGAACATAACCAGGCCCTTGCGCTTCGAGAGCTGCTTCACCCAATGTTTCAATCTGGTCAGCAAGCGTTTGTTCTTCCCCTGTAAAATCAGAAATCGAAGAAAGCGCTCCAATCAAAACTGCAATGCTTTGAGAAAGATTCGCGTTATCTCCAAAAGCGATGAATTCATTCCCCGCTGCTGTATCTACATTAATAAATGCCGGCAAGAGTCCGGTTCCCTCCCACCCTAATTGACTTTGATATTGGCGCAGTTGTTCCAAAACTGTTAGGGCTTCGGGCAGCACAGACGATCTCAAATCAGGCAATTGCTTAGCCATTTCGCCCAACATCTGCAAATAAAACCCAATGGCTGTAAGCTGTGTTCTTCGATCTGGTTGCGGGACATCATTGACAATTTGAATATTATCAAATGGAAGATGAGTGTCGGGGTCGTTTGTAGGATCGTTATCAAGATCAATTCCGACTCCCGCTGTAAAGTAAGCGGTTTGAGTATCGATCAATTCACGCCATTTTGCTTCGCGATCTTCCGACAAGGTGCGAGGTTCAAAAAATAATCCGGCAGTATGCAGATGAAGCATTCCCTCCTCTTCCGTTACAGTTTCTTTTGTCACAATAAAATTAATAAACCGAACTCTTGAAAAATCAACCAATCCGATATAACGTCCCGGTTCAATGACATAAAATTGCTCTTCTTCCGTTGCGCTTCCAAGCGGAATCGTAATTCGGTTGGTGTCTCCATCTTCAATTTCCACCTTCAGACGTACCGTTCCTAAAGCAGAAAAGCCAAAAACAAGTTCCGGAAAAGAACTTAAATCACCCGTCTCGACTTGATCCGGAGTTCTAAAATCATCATAGCGAAGGGTAATTCCTGCAAAACGTCCGGTTTCCGAAAGATCATTGTAAACAAAGTCGACTCGCGAATCAGAAAGTTGTAACACATCGCTTCCCGGGTAAGAACCGCCGGTTAAATTCACTCGAGGCCGCGCAGGTAAATTGGTAATATCATCCTCAGTCTTCGTAAGGTCGGGGCCTTGCTCGCTTTCTTGGAATGAAAAGATGCCAAATCGAAGCGCTAGCCCGCCATCAATTGCGGTGGGGTTATCTTCTTTTACAATCACCCAGTTAATTTTAGTGATTCTCGTAAGATCGAGCGTAAACCGGCCTAAGAAATTTGAATAAAATTTTGCCTCGACGCCATTCAGCCCACCTAATTTGACAACTTGTGTTTGATTGTTTGCATCCGTTAGCTCAAG
>JACQQN010000162.1 GCA_016206995.1 Candidatus Omnitrophota bacterium
CTACAGCCTTGGTCGATACGGGTTCACGAATGGATGAAGTAATTTTTGAAGAGTTTAAAGGAACAGGCAACATGGAACTTTCTCTCGATAGGAACCTCTTTCAAAAGAGAATTTATCCAGCAATCGACGTGAAGAAATCAAATACGCGTAAAGAAGATATGCTCATGCACCCGGATGAACTCAATCGGGTTTGGATGCTCCGGCGGGTCTTGAACGAACTGAACCCTGCAGAAGCGATGGAGCTTCTTCTCGAGCGTCTTTCTAAAACAAAAACAAACGCAGAATTTCTCATGTCGCTTAATAAAAGCGAAAAGTGAACGTTCTAAGTGTCATTGCGAGCCGAAGGCGAAGCAATCTAAGAACAAAGATTGCTTCGGTCGCTATGCTCCCCCGCAATGACAGAGATAACAGAGATATGTGAAAGGAGTTAACCACATGAAAAAAGACATTCACCCCGAATATACCGCCGCAGTTATTCGGTGTACTTGCGGCAATGTTATTGAAACAAAGAGCACCAAGAAAGAAATCAACGTCGAAATTTGCTCTGCTTGCCACCCGTTTTTTACCGGGCAGCAAAAACTGATTGATACGGCAGGGCGTATTGAAAAGTTTGCGAAGAAGTTTGGCGGTCGGATTGTCAGCAAAGGTACGGCAAAGCCTGCCAAAGTTCGTAAAACTAAAGACGAAGAAAAAAGCAAAAAGTCGATTAAGAAATAACGCTGATGTTAGCCGAACGACTCCGCGCACTCCGCGAGCGCATTGCTCAAATTCATTCTTTGCTTGCTCAGTCAGAAATTGCAAGCAATCCGGAGAAGGTCCAAGTGCTTGCAAGAGAGCTCTCACGAATCGAACCCATTTCCAAGTTGCAAGACGAACTGGAAACAGTTCAGAAAGAGCTCAAAGAAACAGAGCACTTGATTCAAGCAGGGACTCGAGATGAAGAGCTCCTTCATTTTTACGAAGAAGAGCATGCAAAACTTGTCGAAAAAGAAAAGACGCTCCAAACACAAATCGAAGAGCTTTTCTTGGGCGATGATGGCGAAAGCAATATTAAAAGCATCATTATTGAAATACGAGCCGGAACAGGCGGTGAAGAAGCGTCGCTTTTTGCGCGGGATCTTTTTCGGATGTATACACGATATGCCCAGACGAAAGGCTTTTCAGTGGATGTGATGAATACAAGCCCCAGTGGAAAAGGCGGTTTTAAGGAAATTATTTTTGGAATAAGCGGTACGGGTGTTTATTCCGCCCTCAAATATGAAAGTGGAATTCATCGAGTCCAACGCGTCCCGGAAACAGAAGCCAGCGGTCGGGTTCATACATCTGCTGCAACAGTTGCCATTATGCAGGAAGCGGATGAAGTAGAAGTAAACATCAAGCCAGAAGAACTTCGTATTGAAGTCTGTCGTGCAGGAGGCCCCGGCGGGCAAGGGGTTAATACGACAGATTCTGCGGTTCAAATTGTTCATTTACCAACAGGTTTAATGGTGCGCTGTCAGGATGAGCGTTCTCAGCTTAAAAATAAGGCAAAAGCGATGCGGGTTTTGAGGGCGCGGCTTCTTCAAATGAAGCGAGAAGCACAAGAGAAACAAATTGCGGAAGCACGTAAAAGTCAGGTGGGTAGTGGGGATCGATCGGGGAAAATCAGAACCTATAATTTTCCAGATAACCGTGTCACAGACCATCGAATTGGTTTGACTTTGCATGCCCTGAATGATATTTTGAACGGCAATTTGGATGAATTAGCCACTGCCCTTCGCAAAGCGGAACGTGCGGAAAAGCTTGCAGTAAAAGGAGATCGGGCGTGAGCGGGAGCGTTCTTGGGGTTCTAAAAACAGGGACACATTTTTTAGAAGAGCGGGGCTTAAATGACGCGCAAGAATCCTCCGAAGAGCTTTTGTCTCACTTGTTAAGAAAGACAAAAGCTTCACTTTATCTTGATTCAAGCGAAATCATTCCAAACAGAAAGCAAAAAGCGTTCTTTGAATTAATTAAAAAAAGGTCAGATCACTACCCCCTTCAATATTTGGTTGGGCACCTGCCTTTCCGCCATGTCAATTTAGAGGTAAAAAGAGGTGTTTTTATTCCTCGTCCGGAAACGGAATGCTTGGTTGATTTGGTTTTGGAGCGAATTGGAAAAGAAAATGATAGCGCTCTTAAGATTTTAGAGATTGGAACCGGCACGGGTTGTTTGGCTCTTAGTCTCGCACATGAAATTCCAAATGCAAAGGTCGTAGCAACGGATTGTTCAAAACAAGCCCTCGCACTTGCAAGTAAGAATGCCCGTCAAAGCGGGGTTTTAAATCGGATTCAATTTGTTGAAACAACCTATTGGAATGGCATTTCAAGTCAATTTGATGTTGTCGTGTCGAATCCGCCCTACCTTTCAAAACGTGATTTTTTAAAGCTCCAGCCCGAGGTTCAATTTGAACCAAAGCGAGCGCTCGACGGTGGGCAAGATGGTTTGCGGGCATACCGATATATCGCTGGCAAGGTTCAAAACGTTCTAAAAGTCGGCGGCTTGCTTGCTTTTGAAGTCGGCCAAGGGCAAGCCGCGCGAGTTGAGAGCATGTTGCAAGCTAGTGGATTTGAAGAGATTCAGAAAACAAAAGATTTGGCAGGTATCGAACGAGTTGTTTCTGCGAGGTTAGCTCATTGAATGGATAAGATTGTTATTCGTGGCGGGAAGCGGCTTACCGGGTCAGTCCAAGCTTCCGGCGCCAAAAATTCAGCACTCCCGATTTTAGCGGCATGTCTTTTAAGTGAGGAAAAATCGGTTATCGAAAATGTCCCAAACCTTCGTGACATTGTCACGATGTGCCGTTTACTTCGAGTTTTGGGTGCAAAGGTTTTTTTTGAGAATGGGCGAGTTGAAGTTACGCCGAGCAAGTCCATCAAAGCGGTTGCACCCTATCAGCTTGTAAGCACGATGCGCGCATCTGTTTGTGTGCTTGGGCCTTTGGTTGCGCGGTTAGGAGAAGCACAAGTATCGCTTCCTGGCGGTTGCGTCATTGGTGCGCGGCCAATCGATCTTCATCTGAAAGGGCTTCAGGCGCTCGGCACAAAAATTAAGATTGAACACGGTTACGTTTACGCGAGCACAAAAAATAAATTACGCGGTGCTGAAATTTACTTGGGTGGAGCGTTCGGGTCGTCGGTACTTGCTACGGCAAATGTCATGATGGCAGCGACGCTTGCAAAAGGAACAACGTTCATTGAAAATGCGGCTTGTGAGCCGGAAGTAGTTGATTTAGCAAATTTTCTTGTCAAAATGGGAGCTAAAATTCAGGGTCAAGGGTCTCACTTGATAGAGGTTCAAGGGATTCGGAGATTAGAAGGTGCCCGGCACACGGTGATTTCCGATCGGATTGAAACAGGAACATTTATGGTTGCTGCCGCTGTCACTAATGGCGACATTACGGTTCATAATTGTAA
>JACQQN010000161.1 GCA_016206995.1 Candidatus Omnitrophota bacterium
AAAGTCCGGGGGCCAATTTTGACTCAAGCGTCTTGGGACCAAGCTCCTCTAAATCAACGCCGCCTGCGGTGACTTCTGCCTTTTCATACCCCAAAGATCCCGTCACAGGCAATGGAAAATGAAAAAACGCTCGAATTAACACTTCTCTTTCTTCACGATTTAATTGATTGAGAGAAGTATCTTCTGCAATTTTCGATTTCTTAAGAATCACTTCCACAAATCGCTTTGGAAGAAACTTGGAAAGAAAAATTTTGATGAGCTGCTTTGGATTTCTTTTAGCTTCTTCAATCAAAGATTTCTTAAAATCTTCTTCGCGCTCAGCGGGGAGGAAATTCGCTTGAATGACCATGTCGCAATCTGTGTTGTATGCGCGAATCCAATGCCGGCTGATATTCAACACAACCGGCCCACTAAAACCAAAATGTGTGAATAAAAAAGAGCCTTCATAAGCAATCTGCCTCTTTCCGTTGTAGAAAAAACTCAAACGTGCCGGTAATGACACGCCTGATAAAGTTTTCAAATCAGAATCGTTGGTGACGAGAGGGACAAGTGAAGGCGATGTTGGGATTAAATGATGGCCAAAAGATTTCGCGATTTCGTAACCTGTTCCGTCACTTCCCGTCGCTGGATAAGAAAGACCTCCTGTGCACAAAACAGCGGTTTTCGCAATATGATTGGAAGACGCCGTTAAAATTTGAAAATGGTTTTCGTCTCGCCTTATGTTGGTGACTTTACTTCCAGTTTTCAGTTGAACACCCAGCTGGATTATTTCTCTTAAAAGTGCATCCCGAACCGTTTTTCCGGAGTGAGTCGATGGGAAAAATTTCCCGCCTGGCTCTAAAATAACATCAACTCCAATTTCTTTAAAAAATGCCACTGCCTTTTCTGATGGAAAAGCACTCAAAACTTGGCGAACTGTTCGCTTTGTTTCACTATGAAAATCGTCTTCGGAAACACGCACATTCGTAAGGTTGCAACGCGTTCCGCCAGACATCAAAATCTTCGCACCTATTTTCTCTCTGCCATCCAAAAGAAGGACACGAAGCCCTGCGCGCCCGCAGGTAATTGCGGCTACGAGACCTGCCGCGCTTCCGCCAACAATACTGACATCCCAGAGATCTTTGGTCATTTTTAAAATGTTCCCGTCATCAAAATAGAAAATCTCTTCTTTTTCAAATCAAATAAAAAAAGGACAGGTTACTTTAAACAAACTATATTAATAAAGTAACCTGTCCCCATTATCCTGAGACAGAATTTGTTTACCGTTTTACTACGTTAGCAGCCTGGTTACCCTTTGGCCCTTGGACAATATCAAACTCAACATTATCACCTTCCTTCAGCGTCTTAAAACCTTCGCCCTGGATGACAGAATGGTGCACAAATACATCTCCGCTACCTTCGTCCGGAGTGATAAATCCATAACCTTTTTGATTGTTAAACCATTTGACTTTCCCTTGTGCCATGTTTCTTTTTCCTTTCTATTGCTTGTTCAATATTTCTTGGTGTCTCAAAGGGCCAGGCTTACAAAAAAAATCCGCGAGCATATATTTCTTACTCGCGGTTTTTATTTTGATTCTTGTATTTTAACCACAGCTTTGACACCAATTTCTATTTCTTGGCGGAGTATATTTTATATGAAGCTGAACTGTCAACAGCTATTTTCTGTTTTACTTACGGCCAATCAAAAGAGAAATTCCTCTTGGTAATCGCAAGATAGGTTTCGTAACTTCAGAGAAACCAGTATCGATCAACCACTGACCCACCTCATCAAATCCATAGGTTCGGCCGCCATCCGTATGGAGAAGCATATTCAGGGCAAATAAAGTAGAAAACCGTGGCGACATATGGTCTTCATTCAAAAAGAAATCCTGAATAACGAGCCGGCCACTGGGACGGATGGCTCTCAAGATTTTTCGGAAAAGATTTAAATTTGCCTCTTCACCCAACCCATGAATGATGTGAGAAACAAAGACAACATCAAACGTTCCTTTAATTTCATCTGCTTCAAAATTGCCAGCTTGAAAATCCATGCGCTCGCTCACACCATGCTTCGTGGCAAATTCTTTCGCGATTTCAATCACCACTGGCAAATCAAAGATAGTTACACGGAGATGTGGGTTTTGTTTCAAAAAATGAATCGAAAAAGTACCCGGCCCACCGCCGATGTCGAGAAGTGTTTCTGCTTTCAAGAGATCTAGCTTTCTTGCAAGAAGCTCTGCATGTCCCATAGCGGTGTTATGCATCGCACGGATAAATCCTCGCATGTGTTCTTTCGGTAAATTGGGAAGACCTCCTTGAAATTGTTCAAGCGGTTTTCCAGTACGGACGGATTTTGAAAGCTCAAGAAAACTTTTGAGAGAAGACTGCTGGAGCTTAACCATATCGCCAATATATTTATCACTTTTTTGAAGCAAAATGCGCTTTGAGGCTTCGGGGAGCGAGTAACCGCCCCCATCTTTTCGAACAAGATTAAGGCTTGCGAGGGCATTTAATAAAAGTTCAAGCGAACGCGAGTCGGCGCTTACCTTCGTTTGAATGGTTGGAAGGCTTTTTACACCATCATCGCCAATCGCCTCAAAAAGATCGACATCAAATGCCGCCTGAAGGGCTGCGGCAGACATACTGGAATACCCAAGATCAAGTATGTGTTCCCGAAATTCATCATAGCGATTCATAGACAAGCTCCTTCCGAAATTGAATGATTTCACTTTGCAACTGCTCGTATTTTTTTCTAAGATCTTCGACTTTCATTTGATTCAATGAAATTTCATAAACTTGGTCTGGTTTCGCAAAATAAAGAACAGCCTTTTGAGGCATTTTTCCTAAGAGTTCGTGACAAGCAAGGGCATAAAGTTCCATTTGCGGGCGGTATTTTTCACCAGTTTCCTGGATTTGGCTAGCGTTAATTTCGGATGTTTTATAATCAACAATGACCCATTCGTTTGTTTGCGTTTCATATAAAAGATCAAGCACGCCTTGCAAAACTCCATATTTCAGGCGAAGCAAAAACGGAAGCTCCACAATCCGGCGGTTTGCATTTTTGATTTCAGAATAAAGATTGGATTTCAAAAACGTTTTGGAAAGTTGAAGTGCCTGTCTCGCCGCTTGAGAGTCTGAGGGACTTACATAAAAGGCAATAAGAGTTTCGATTGGCTTTTCTTTTTGAACACCGCGCGTCACCAAATGTTCAAAAATCTGGTGGACGATGGTTCCAAATTCAGCTGGTGAAATAGATTCTTCAGTTTCCAAAAAAACTTCCTCATTTTTTAAATCGCGAGCCAAAAGAGACGTTTGCTTTGCACCAAGCTCATAAGTATTTTTATATTCTTGATGGGCGCTGTCATTTATAAAAGCAACGTAAGCAGATACTGGCAGGTCTATGCGTTCAAAATAGCGCGGCGGAATCGGGTTGAGACGTTTGAGAATTTCTAACCCCTCAATTGACACCCCTCGTAACGGAATTTCTTCAGCGCGGCTTACTCTTTCTTGAATTTTCTTTCGTTCAACAAGCGCCCAAGTTGCCATGCGCCGCCCTTTCTCAGCCTCTTGAGGTGCCCGGCGGTGAACCTGCAAGTTTTTTGCAGCAATCAGGTCCCTGATCCAATCAAACCAAATGAGAGAATCAGTGGTTTTATTTTGATTGGATTTTACTGTTCCCGCTAATATAAGCCTCTCTTTGGCGCGCGTCATTGCAACATATAAAATCCTTTTTGATTCTTCCATTTTTAAAGCGCAGGCACGTTCTTCGATTGATTCGTAAGTTTTGCCTTTCTCAAAATCCCAAGTTTCCGGATTAAACGCTTTGACGCCAAGCCCTATTTCGGGATCAAAAGAAAAGCGCGGGGTTTCTTGAGACTCTTTTCGCGCCAAATCAGGCAAAATCACGACGCGGAACTCAAGCCCTTTTGCTTTATGAATGGTCATGAGCCGAACCACATTCCCTTCCTCCGCTTCCACTTGAGCTTCCGACTCTCGCACGGCCTGCGTTTCAAGACCTTTCACATAGCGGATAAAATCCCCCAAATGAATGACATTTCGAATTTCAAGTTGACGTGCAAGCTCGATCAATTTTTTTACATTTGCAAAATGCCTTCTCCCTTGCGAAAGCCCCAGAATGTAAAGGTCGTAAGCGGTTCGGTCCAAAATGAGTTCAAGCATTTCTGAAACTTTCAATTTATCTTTCTTTTCCAAAAGTTCAGAAAAAAGGGATTTGAAACCGCGGAGTTTTAAAAGTTCAGTGGCTGAAACTTCAGAAATTGCTTCAAGCTCCAGAAATCCATTGTAAAAGGGATTTCCTCGGTCAACTTTCTTTGCGCGCTCTGAAATCCAGAAAAGTGTGTCATCTGCCACGTGAAAAAAAGGGGACCGTAAAACAGCGGCAAAAGGCACTTCACGAAGTGGATTTTCCAAAATTGAAAGAAATTGAACTAAATCCCTAATTTCCGGTTGCTCGTAAAATCCGCCGCCGCCAAGAATATAATAAGGAATCTTAAGATGGCGAAGTTCTTGTTCATAAAGATACATTTTAGTTCCCGCGCGAAAGAGCATTGCAAAATCCCGGTATTCATAACCTTCTTCTCTGACCAGCTCGGCGATCCGAGCTGCAACCAGACGCGCCTCTTCGGAACGACTTTCATCAATCGTTTCATCCCCTTCTTGTTCTATCTCAATAAAATCAACTGGATGTTTGAGAGAATCTTTAAAAGTACGTTTTGGTAAAAGCGCGTCATATGGGAGCAAACTTCCCTGCCACAAAGCTTCAAAAAAAGGATTGATAAAATCAAGCAGCTCACTCCGTGAACGAAAATTCTCAGCCAATGTCACCTGGGAAGCTTTGGAGTCCTTTTGAAATTCCTTTTCTTTTTTTAGGAAGAAAGCTGGGTCAGTTCCACGAAAACCATAAATTGATTGTTTTACATCACCTACCAAAAATAAATTGTTGAAGGACGGCAAACCTCGTCGCCCCTCACCCTGAGCGGAACGCTCGTCAGGGCGTGAAGTCGAAGGGCTACCTATTTGCAAAAGTTCAATCAACCGAAATTGCGACCGATTGGTATCTTGAAATTCGTCAATCATGATGAATTTGAATTGCTTTTGATAACGTTTTCGAATTGCTTCCGATGCAGGCGTGTCTCGGCCGAGTAGTCTCATTGCAAAAATTTGCAAATCGGAAAAATCAAAGGAAGCGCTCTCGCGTTTGATTGCTGCATAGCGAAGATCAAATTCACGGAGAAGGTCACAAAAAACTTCCTGCATGGGTTCACTTATCTTCTCGACTTGAGCAGAAATAAAATTTTTAAAACTTTCCTTCACCTTTTTAGTTTCTTCTTTGCCGCGGGGTGAGCGGAGCGTGAATGCGCTATTGAGTGATTTCAAAGTTTCAATGGATGGCCAATCAAGTGGAAAATCGGATTCAAGAAAAGTAATTGCTTGCTTTGCTTCATCTCTCTTATGGTCAAAAGCTAACAACGCACGCAGGCCTGTGATGAGATTGCTTTTCAAAAGCAAATCGTCCGAGGAACTTTTTACCTGCAACGCATCTTCCAAAGAAAGCCCAAGGGTACAAATCTTTCCGTGAATTTCTTTCAAAGCACCTCGCACGTTTTCTTCGGAGTAAAGGCTGAGAAGCTCAAAAACACGCGGACCTTGAAAGCGTTCTTCCATTAACCGATCCAGAGCAACTTCTTTTAAAAGATTAGACTCTTCCTCCTCAATGACGCGAAATGCCGGATCAATACCAGCTTCTACAGGATGCTCTTTTAAAAGCCGCGCACAAAAAGCGTGAATGGTTCCAATGTAAGCATTTTCAATTTCGCGGCGAGCTTCATTCAAACCAACTTCTTTTAATCTCTGAACAATTCTTGATTTCATTTCGTTGGCTGCTTTTTCCGTAAACGTGATGGCAAGAATTTCAGACGGCGAGGCAAGGTGATTTTCGAGAATGTAAATAAACCTCTCAACCAACACACGGGTTTTACCTGTCCCAGCCCCCGCCCGGACAGAAAGATTTTGTGACACACAGGTGACGGCCTGCTTTTGAGCGAGATTCAATTTTTCTTTGTTCATGCCTTTACTTTTTCTTTCATCCATTTTTTATCTTCTTCTTCAATTTCCCGGTACATATAATCGAGGCGCCATTTCTCAACACGGCAAAGACCCGCGTAAGAACAAAAGCGAACGCAATCTCGTGGTTTCACTGGAATTTCAGCATTCCGAATTCCACCGACAAATCGCTTGAGAAAGAAAATAATTTGTTCGAAGAGCGCATCCCATTCGGACGACGAAAATCGATTTTTCTTTTGCGTTTGGATTGCTGCTTCTTTTAGGTGGTCGTCATGATGGAATCCGGTCGAGGTGGCGGATAACAATTGATAGAGATGAGCGCCCAGCGGTTTCAAATGCAATAATTTCTCGATGGCAAGTAAGTAAATGGGAAGTTGAAGCGCTGTTCCATTTTTGAGTGCCTTTGATTCAAATTTCTTGCCAGTTTTGTAATCAATCACAAGAGCAAATTGACGCGTGGGATCAACATCAATGCGGTCAATTTTCCCTCTTAATTTAATAATCCCCTCCTCTGTCTCGACCTCTAACGAATCATTTCCTTCGAAACCAAAGGCATATTCAAAATATTCCGGCTGAAGATTCGGAAGTGGGAGCTTTTTCCTTCCAATTTCTTGAGTTAAGATTTGATCAATCATTTTTCCGATTTTTTGCTTGGAAAGTTCGATCCGATACCGACGATCGCCAAGTAACGGATATTTGTGAAACGCGTCGTCTAAATATTCTTCGCATTTTGCGCGCGCAGCATTGAGAGTTACATTTTGGATTCCACGCTCCTTCGCCCATTTGTGAAACCGTTCTAAAACATCATGTAAAATTGACCCGATCAAACGCGGATCAATCTTTTCATCCACGCTTTCCAGGTGGAGCAATTGGTGTGCGAAATAGCGGTAAGGGCATTCGGCATATTCTTCAAGCCGAGTGGGTGTGTACACATCATCTTTAGGAAGAAAGCGTTCTTTAATTTTTTGATCTAGAATTTTTCCTTCAATGGGAGTCATCAATTCAGAAATAGCGCGGCGGAATAAGGAGTCCTTCAAAAATGTATTATAAAATGAGATCGCAAGACGCTCTTCGCTTGGGCTGCGCTTCGTTTCCGGCGCTTGCCATAAATGATGGATTGTTTGTGCCATCGCTTCTTTGGGGGTCGCCACGGAAATGACGGGCGTGAGAACATCCCGAACCGTTTGCTTTTGAGTTGGGATGGGTGCACGGAAAAGCGTTTTCACTTCATCAACATAAAAAGAAGGAAGCGCTTCTTTTCCCTCCAAATCAAAACGGGGATAACTCAAAATGAGCTGCTCCCGGGCGCGCGTTACTCCAAGATAAAAGAAAAAACGTTCAATTGCCTGCCGGGGCAAGCGCTCTTTCAAAATTTCTTTTGATTGATTCGCCTCCCGGCGTTCCTCATCTGAAAAAATAGGATCTTCTTTGACCTGAACTGGAAATTGCTTTTCCAAAAGCGCCGGCAAAAATACAATTCGATATTCTTTTTGCCGAGCTAACGAAACGTTATAGATCTGGACTTTATTTTTATCGCGTGTGTGAAATGAGAAGAGATCAACTTCGATCAACCGAATCAATACTTGAGCAAATATTTGAAAGTTGATGGTTGCGCCTGAATATTTCCGCACCATTTCATCAAGCAGACTCTCAACCCGACGGAGCACGGCGTGATCGCGGCGATTCTGGTCTGTTAGCTCGAAAGAAAGCTGGTCCATTTGAAATGTGCGAAGGGCTTCTCGTGTTATTCGAACGTGCTCGCTCACGGTATTGACAGATCCAAAACTATCTTCATAGCGACGAAGCTCCTCAAGCTCTTGAAGTTTGAAGTAACGAAGCCAGTTTTCACGACCGCTTGAAAATCCTTCACGCAAAACCGCAAGTTCCATTTCACAAACTGTCTTGTAATTTACATGCACAAAGGAAGATTTGAGAAAATTAAACACATCTTCTCTTTTCCAACCATTTAAAAAAATGGAAAGAAAGCTGACAATGGTTCTCGCAAGCAAGTGGGCTCGTAATTCCTCACGCTCATGAATTTCTAAAGGAATCTTGAACTTCGAGAAAACACTTTTCAGAACGGAAAGATAAGGGCCGACATTTCTAAAAATAAGCGCAATATCACTGTAATTAAGTTCTTTTTCTGCAAAAATGCGTTTGATTTCCCGGGCAATCATTTCAAGTTCTCCCGAGAGGCCTGTCGCTTCAAAAATTTGAATCGCGTCTTTAATCTCTGTGGACTGCGTAGGTTGATCTGTAAAAAGATTCTTTTCGAGGTGACTGAGGGCCTCATTTTGAGCGCGCTGATTCACTGGATTGGAAAACATTGGCTTGAAACCAATGTCCGTCAGCCGCTTTTTTGTTTCTTCGATCATCTGGAAAAGTGCTGGCCGCCGCTCAGAAGTTTTGTCCAAAGTAAGCGTCGCTGTAATCGCATCTGAATGTGCAGCGAGAAAGCGGATAAAAGCGAATTGCAACTCTGAAAAATCAAAGAACCCATCAATCCAAATATGGCGGAAATGGGGCGCTTGCCATTCACCACGTTTTAACCCCTCTTCCAAAAGAAAAAGTGCATCTTGTTTGTCTTTCAGTTGTAAACGCGCGAGCTCTTGATCGTAAGCATGGTACAGATCAAAAAGCTCCCGATACTTCGTCTTCGCAAATGGGAATGCTTTTTCAAGGCGTGGGATCAATTTCTCGAAATCCTCTGCTGTCACAAGTGACTCTTTGAGTTCTGCAATCCAGTGTGCGACCAAATCAACAAAACCATTTGTATTGGAAGCTTCCTCAAAGTACTCAAATTTCCGGCTTTGGATCAGATCTTTTAAAACAAGATGACGAGTTACATCAGAAGCGAAACGAATACCGCCTAATTTTAGGAAAGAATGAAGCGCTTCATCAAAAGTTGTGATCACGCGGCCAAAAAAACCTTTGGCAGAACGCCTGAGTAAAAGATCCACCACACGTTCGCGATGTTCTGCGGTAGGCAAAATAAATAATAAATCGCCCGCCAAAGGATTTTGAGTGTTATGAAGGGCTTCGTTGAGATTGTCCAAACAGGCATGGGTTTTCCCAGAACCTGCAGGGCCAATCGAAAGGGTAAGATTTGGATAATGGCTTTTACGCACAACCGCGGTATGTTGCAAATGAACTTTCAGTTTCCCAAAGAGTCACTGCATGAACTGGAAACCCTTGAGAAACCGTATATTCGTAAATCAACTTGGCGATGGCTTCGGCCGTCGGATTCGTTTCAATCACAAAAAATCGTTCTTTCTTCTCCCGGAGCATGGGAACCAAAGGGTCTTTTTCACACAAAATCAAAGTATGATCGAGTGTTTCGTCAACCCAACTTTTGATCACGCGGCTGATATCCGAAAAATCAAAAACCATTTCTCTTTTGTCCAATTTTTCTGACCGAAGCTCTACCTGCACACGACCGTTATGCCCATGAAGATATTTGCATTTTCCTTCATAATTGAGCAGCCGATGCCCATAACAAAAATGAATTTCTTTAGTGACCGAATACATCAATATTTCCTCGAATCATGTAATAAGCCGGCCGCCGTCCACCGGCAAAAGAACGCCCGTGATAAAATCCGAGCCTTCGATTAAAAACTGGACTGCTTGAGCGATATCATCTGGTGAACCAATCTTTTTGAGCGGGGTTTCGCGAATGATTGTTTCGCGCTCTTTCCGATTAAAACCTTTTGGAAGAAGAATCGCGCCCGGTAAAATGGCGTTTACTTGAACATATGGCGCAAGCGATTTCGCGAGTGCCTTTGTGAGCGTAATCACGCCCCCTTTGGAAACGCAATATGGAATGTAATTCTTGTAAGGGCGAAGTCCTGCCCAATCTGCCATATTAATGATTTTCCCTCTTTTTTGCTTGAGCATGACTTTACCAACCGCTCCGCAAAAAAGATAGGGACCTTTTAAATTCACATTAATTGAATCGTCAAAATCTTTCCCGGTCAATTGGGAAAACGGAACGCGTAGAAAATTAGCGGCGTTGTTAATCAAAACATCAATCCGCTTAAACTTCTGAAGAACTTGGTGAACTGTACTCTGAACATCGGCCTCCCAAGAAACGTTGGTATAAAATGCGGCTGCTCGAACACCGATTTTGCGAATGGCGGAAACCGTTTGGTTTGCTTCTCGTTCGGAAGTTTGATAGGTCATTGCTATGTGGGCGCCCTGCTTCGCCAAATCAAGCGCAATGTGTCTCCCGACACGCCTAGCACCACCTGTGATTAAAACAATTTTTCCGCTGAGTTTCATAGAGGTTTGAGTTCTTAAAGGATTCCATGATCTTATCGTCTGGTATTCGTTTAAGCAAGTTGAAATGATAAGCGGCGGAATGTTGTTCATCACATGCCAATTCGTGGGCTTTATTCCAAAAATGACTTTCTTAAACGATAAAGAAATTGCAATTGCATCATTTGCATTCATTTAAGGTGTAATATAAACGTATCTTACTCATCTTAAATGACTTACGACAATTTAGCCTCTCTTGAAAAGACCCCTTTAGCCAAGTAAACTTGAAGTGACTTCAAAAGAAAACTAATCAAAGGCCCTTAAAGTGTTGGGTCTTTATTAGTAAATAGGCGAAAAATGATTGGTCAAAATATACAAAAACACAGACAAGAAAATCAGAATCATGAACGGGGTTTCACTCTTTTGGAAATCCTTTGTGCGCTCGGTATTCTTGCAGTCGTGCTGACTGTATTAGGACAAACACTTAATTTTGCAACCAGCAATCATACCTATTTGCGAAATAAAACCTTAGCTGTTAATGACGCAAAAAAAGTGATGGAACAGGTCCGCTTGATCGCAGACACGGTTGGACTTACGTGCAATACGGGCGGTGGATGTGTTGCTGATACAAGTTACTGGACAAACGCAAACAATAACGGATGGACAGATATTCAATCCTTTTCGCTGGCAAAGCCCGGGATATCATTCCCCGATGGATCGAACGACCCTTTGCATGTAAGAGTAACGGTAAACTGGACTGAAAAAGATGCAGCTAAATCTTATGCATTGGATAGTCTCGTAACGCAACGAGCTTATTCGGGGTGACAATCATGAAAGCATTGCAAACGGTCAACAGAAATCTAGGTTTTACAACTTTTGAACTCCTGACGGCGATTACGCTGCTTTCTCTAATAACTCTAATGGTCTTCTCAGCAATGCAAATTACGCGGCTTACATTTGATCAAGGGGCTTCGGATGTGCGCCAGAAAGGGGACCTTAAACGCGCCATGGAAACGCTCACAAGAGATATGCGAGAGGCAATGCAAGGAACGATTCATGAAAATGATGGCTGTAACTGGACAGCGCCACAGAATACATGCATCGTTGAAGACCCGAACTCTTATTCAGTCATCTCATTCAGAGTGCCCGAAAGCCCAACCGCATACAAAACCGTTGCTTATTTACATAATGCCCAAAATTTGGATTCTGATAGTTGGTCCCGAGTCACGATCTCATCAACAGGAGTTGAATCTGCTTATGCCACGATCGCGCGGCAAATTACTAATGTATCTTTTGTGCCAGCAAGCAACGCTGTTGACGTTACGATTACTTCGGGTGACGATTCAATCACAAGTCGGATTTATTTGAGAACAGCTTCGAGTAATTAAATGTATGGAGGTAAATGAAATGAGTGTTCTGAATAACAAGAATCACGGCGAGCGAGGATTTGCACTGGTCTGGAGTTATTTAGTGGTGACCATGATGACCATTATGACTGCCGCCTATTACAGTATGAATGCTGTCGAATTGAAACAGTTGACAACTGACGCCTCACAAATCCAAGCGCTTTATCTGGCAGACTCTGGAGTTGACCAAATGATCCAACAAATTAAATCTGGAAACTATAATGCAATTGGGGATACTAATTTAGGGAATGGCTCTTTTACCGTAACAGAATACGATCCAGAGACAGGCCTGATTACTGCAACGGGAACGGTTGATGGAATGACGCGAACCGTCACTGCTGTTGTTGAAGTACCCAGCGGTTCATCAACGCCTCCGGGAGTCAAAGCATCTGTTACTGCGCCTCAACAATTAGCGGTCTTACTAGGCCTTCGAATTGACGGAAATGATCACGACAGCGGTGGAACTGCAAACGGTGGAAGCGGAACTTATGGCATTGCTTATGGGGCCACACCTTCATTTGATGGCCTCGTTTTACCAAAAATTGGCGGAAATGGATACGCTCCCGCGCAACCGGTGCCAAGTGGTGCCAAAAAATTAATGAGCGCTGAAGAGCAAACGGACGTGCAAACACCGGAAACGATTCTTGGCCTTGCGAGTAATTCAACAGCCCTGAATACTTATAAAAGCTCTTCAACGCCATCATCAGCTTTGAATAACAGTATTTATTATTACACGCCATCCTCGACTGGAAATGTCCTCGTCCCAGCGGCGAGCATTAATTTAAACGGTGGATCAGGCATTCTGATTGTGAATAATAACAGCAGCAATAGTTGGGTAAATTTCAGTGGTTCATTTACCGGCCTAATTATTTGCAACAACGCTAGGTTCAGTACGAACACATCCATTACAGGCGCGGTCGTAAGCGCTGGAACAAACTCAGCTATGGTTGGCCCTCTCACATTCAGTCAAAGCAACTACGCAAAAATCAACTATAGCGAAGAAGTCTTAGAAAATCTGCCTCCAATTTCCGGAGTAAATCAAGAATCTCAGACCGTCACCGTTAAAAATTGGGCTGATAATCAAAATGGAGCTGATCGACTTGCTTGACAATCACCCATAAAAAATTAATTATACATACCATGCAAATCCAAAAAACAATCTTCTTCGCATTAATTGCTGTTTCACTTGTGGCGTCTCGCCTTGACGCAACAACTCTTTCAACAGAACCGCGGGAACGATTGATCTACACCATTAAAAACCGGCATGCAGACTTAAAAGACCGGAGAGCTGCTTTAAAACAATTAGTTGCTCAAGAAACATTGGGCGAAGACATTCAAAAAATGTTTTTGGAAATGCTTGAGGAAGAAAATAAGCCGGGACCTTTTCACCATGATTTAGTTCAAGCAATCACTCAATCTAAAACACCTTATATCATTGAGCTTCTTAAAACGCGGTTACAAAATCAATCGACGGTTGCTTTGCAAAAAAAGGAGCTTGCGCTTGACCTGTTGTGGCAAATCGCACCGAGCGAGGTTTTGAATTGGGCGCGTGATACAGCAAGCAACCGACTTGCTTCACAACCACTACGCATCACGGCGCTCCAATACATGGTCCAAGATCCAAATCATCCTGATCACCAGAAGTTAGCTTCTGAGATATTACATGACCGTTCTCAGGCTGTATCTGTCCGACAAGCAGCACTTGCTGTAATTGAAGCTACAGGCGACTCGAAAATCTACCATGATGCTTACTTAACATTACTTCAAAATCCTAGTGAGGACATGGTTCTTAGAAATTTTGCGATCCTCAAAGCTCAGCTGACGATGCTCCCGGACTTGCAAAATCAGATGATTGCCATACTGAAAAATCCAAAAGAAACTGTCGAGTTTCGTACGATTGTGCTTCAAGCGCTTACGGCAGGTTTCACCACACCATCTACCTCATTGATTCATGAGTTAAAACAATTGAGTTACGATAATTCGAACCATGAGTTTGGGCGGGTACTTTCTCAAACCATAGCAGCTCTTGAAGAAAAACTGAAGGCTTCTTAGTATTGCGTTGATTGTCTTACAAAGACAGGGACTCTTTTCCTTCTTGCCACCAAGTTTTCGTAGAAATTTCAACCCCAACCGGAGTAAATGGCGGTGGATTTGATTTTAGATTTGAATCGTATTCCCAATTGCGAATCGGCGCTTCATAATAATTTCCGCCATAAACCCACTGACCCGTTGCAATTTGGCTGTTCCAAAGATTAATAAAAGCGCCGCTGACGTTTGCATTCTTACTGGTCCATTTTTCGAGAAACCGAGGATAATTCTCAAAACCGCCGCTGTATTGAGACCCGTTGGTCGGGACAACCCCGCTGACGAATCCCGCGTTGACCGTTGTATTGCTTGCGACGCGGTTTCCAAGTGACTGAGAGCTGTTTGAATCAGACCAACTGTTTGACAAAATGTTCAATGCATCCGAAATCAAAGCGACTGAACGTTTTCCCGTAATCGTATTACCTTGCGCATCATGTTTCTGAGTATTGAAATCACCTTTGACATAAAGCGGGTTGTTGGAGACGACCGTGAGTCCACCGGTTGCTCCATTAGGTTTTACATCTGTGCCGTTCACCAGCCGAATCCCGTGAGATGTTGCTGAACCACTTGAACTGGCCGGAACTGCGTTGGTTCGAGACGCATAAATCAAACCATTGGATGGGAAATAATTTGTGCTGCGAAGTTTATTAACGTCAATCTCGGTAACGACAACATCATGGCTTGAACTTTCTCGATAATTTCTGAATTGCTTTTGAGTCACCGTTCCAGATGGTAAATCACCGCTAGGAACTTGTGTATAGCTCCCGTTTGATTCGCGTTTGTATACTTGACCATCAATCACTCGAAGCCCTGCGTTGTTGTAATAGAAACCATTGGGCTGAATGGATGGAATTGTGACTGGCTGGACATACCCAACACCATGATCTGCACTTTGAACCGTCCCATTCCACGTTGACGTCGCATCTTGAGCCCAGGTAGGACTGTCGCTATCAAAGGTCATCGCGGGATAGGTGCTCGTTCCACTTTTTTTAATCTTGACGGTTCCCTGCATGATATCGTTTGGGTTATCTTTCCGTTCGTTGTGGAAAGCGCCCGTCGCATGAACTGAATCCGTATCCAGCGTTAGATTGCTTCGGGCACCCAAATACATGTCTCCATTTGCGTGGATAAACCCCGTCATAGTCATGTCAGGGCCCGGCAATACTTCAAGATCTGAATCGTAAAAAATCGCGTAAGAGAAAATACTTGTTTGTTTGAGAGAAGCAATCTGATGAACAGTTGCATTAGCTTGGATCGGAAAAACGGTTGAAAACGCCGTATTGTCAGGATGATCGGCCGCTGCAATTACTTCAAAATCCTGGACCAGCTTTGTAAACCCTCCTTCTTGAAGGGAAGTAGCTGGACAATTGGCGAGTGGGGTATTCGCAGCAGTCCCTGGCGCGCAACGAATTCGATAGGTCGCTGACGTTCGGCCATCTCCATAATTGACTGTATAGTCCGTATTGGGTGAAATGTCATTGGTTGCAAAATTCGCAATCCGATCTGCCAAATAG
>JACQQN010000160.1 GCA_016206995.1 Candidatus Omnitrophota bacterium
GAAAGAAGAAGCGCATAAAGGAAGCGAAGAGTCAGCTCTCTTCCGCCCATCACCTGCACCGACCAAACCTTCGCCACAAGTTCAAAGCGTGGCCACCAAGATGGCTTCATTCAAAACACAAGCGCAAACATGGATGAATCGGGCAAAAGATTTAATGACAAAATCCATTACTCGAAAAAGTGAACCGCTGAACATTACTTATGGTGAGTGGCAGGATCGTATTGAGATGCCCGTGGGCATTGAAATTGGCACGACGGCAGTGAGAGCAGTGCAACTGTATAAAAATTTGGAAGACTGGCATCTCGTTAATTATGCGGTTCAGCCTCTTCCTTCTGAGCCAGCGTCAGCCAGTGAGCTTAACCAAGTGGTCCAGGGAGCCCTTCGTGAAATATTTCCGAAAAAGTTTGAGAATTTAACAGTGGTCTCAAGTTTTCCGGGCTCTACAGCGGTAGCGAGAGTGTTTCGAATGCCTGTCATGTCGCATAGCGAACTCAAACAAGCGGTTGCGTGGGAACTCCAAGAGCAACTTGCAGTTCGTGTCGAGGATTGGTATTTTGATTTCTCGCCCTTACAAGCTGCTACTGTTGGAGAAGGTAAGGAGCGATTGGTTCTTGTTTCAGCTGTTTCAAAGCAAGAACTCAATGCGCATGTGGCGACCTTAAAATTGGTTGGGCTTCTGCCGGTTGCCGTCGAAGTGAAACCGCTTCCAACTTGGGAACTTCTTGCCGATCGTTCGTGGCCGGTTAATGAAGCAGCGCTTCTGATTGAACTTGGCGCTCAGGCAAGCCATGTCATGATTGTGGTGAAGGGAATGCCGGCTCTCGTCCACCCACTCGATTTTAATGGTGAGATGCTTTCAAAGGTTATTCAACGAATGCTTCATTTCAGCCGTGAAGAAGCAGAAAATTTCAAGCGCAACATTGGTTTAACACAAACAGAACCGAAAGCCGATGCTCAGGCAAGTGCTGCGGATGATGTCTCACAAAAGAATTATCAAGCCTACCTTGCCCTTCGCCCGTTTGTGGATCGCATGATGAATGAAATTGATCAAGCCTTTAAATACGTTTCATTTCGTGTCTTTCAGTCGAGCGTTCGTTCATTTTCGCAAGTATTTTTGAGTGGGCAGGCATCACTTTTGAAAGGGCTCAAAGAGCTTTTAGAAGAACGGCTTGGTACTTCCGTGAAGTATATCCAGCCGCTTGAAGGAATTTTGATCAATGAAAAAGTCTTCAATCGTCAAAAGCTTGATGAAGAAGCGCTCGGGCTTGCAACAGCTCTTGGACTTGCAGAACGGCAGGAAAATTATTAATGAAACGGTTGAATGTTTTACCGAAAGAATTGTCGGGCGTGAAAATGCAGTGGTGGCGGCAAGATCCCACATTTCTTTTAAGTTTGCGTGGTTGTGTGGTTTTGCTCATCTGCTCGGTTGCGATTCTTGCGCTTCAACGCACGCAATTTTTCTTTTACGAACGTTTTTATGAAAATCGCAAATCGGTAGAGAAGGTAATGAAGAGTAAACTGCTTGAAGAAGAACGGAAGTTCGCGCTGGTTCGTTCAAGTATTGATGGTTTGAATGAAGAGCAGAATTTTCTTGATAAGAAACAGAAATTTCTAAACAACTATCAAAGTAAAGAACCCGTTTGGTCTGAAATCTTAATGGAGCTGAGCCAAATGTTTTCAAAAAGAATTCAATTGCGGAAGTTTCATGGAACAAAAGATGGTCTGACGATTCAAGGAATCGCCACCGATCACCGTTCCGTCAATTCATTGATTCAGGCCATGAGTGAAAGCGGTCTTGATCCGGTGGGCGGGAGCACACGATTTCGGAATGTCCGACTAAATTTTACTGAAATTGAGAGGAAGGATGACTTCGATACGCTTCGATTTGAAATCGCAGCTGACATTGCTTAAAAAACAGCTCGAAAGTTTTCTTTCGGATCACCCACTGGCCCAAGCAATGGTGACGGGGCGGCAGGGGCGGTTTGTGTTTCTTGCTTTGACGGTGATGCTGATTTGGTTTGTTGGTTATGCACATATGTACCGGCCGGCAGCAGAGGAATTGAAGCTACTCAAGAAAAAGATGGATAAAGTGAATCAAAAAATTTCAGAAATGAAAGCGCAAATGCCTGATGTGGCTCGTGAACAAAAAACGCTTGAGAAAAAAGATCAAGAAATTGAAAGTCTTCGAGACCGTTTGCGTAAGCTCGAGTCAGAGCTTCCGGCAAGAAATGAATTAGCACCCCTTCTTGAGCAGTTAACGACTTCCGGAAGCGGTGAGGCACTTAAGATTTTATCGATCAAACCGGTTGAGGAAAAAGAACAAAAAAAGCGCTCATCGGAAAAAGGGAAAAAAGCAGCCGAGGAAACTCAGTTCTATCCTGAAGAAAAGTTTGAGCTCGCCATCGCTACCGGATTTTGGGAGTTTATCCGTTACCTTGCGCGGCTTGAGAAAGTGTCTCCCTATTTTTCATTTTCCATGGTGGACATCCAACTCGACGAAAAGAAAAGGAAAGAAAGCGAACCAAGAATGCATCTTCAGATCGGCGCTCTTCTCCGAGAGCGATTCCAACGCGGTTCTAAAGGAGAAAGCGTGTTTCGAAAGGATATTCCAAAGCTTGGTTTTAAAGGAACGCAGCAAGATCCATTTTTTCTCGCGCAAAAGGAACTCAAAACTCAAGCACCTCCTGAGAAATATCAAGTGTCCGGAGTCATTTGGAAAGGTGGAAAGAAAATTGCCATTATTAACAATCAGGTTGTTCGCGAAGGGGATAAGCTTGACCACAGCCAAGTGGTGTCCATTGACAGTTCAAAAATTATTATTGAGCAAGCAGGACGACAATATGAAATTTTAGTTGTTTGATTTTTATAACCATCGAGGATTCTATGAATAAAAATAACGACGCAAAACACGCCGAACAGGAAAAAGCAGCAGCTGGAATAGCCACTCGGTATTGGCCGCCTTGGCGATACAAAAATAGTAAAAGAGAACTGTCTCTTTTTATAGAGACTAGCCGTTTTTGGAATATTTTGATTGTCTGTCTATTGATGGTGACATTCGTCTCGGATACTTTTCCTCGTTTCGGTTTTGCTGAAGATGCTCAACCCGAAACACAGTCACCCTCCTCTGCTACTGAAGAAAATAAAGAGGAAAAGCCAATTGTTGAAACGGAACAGAGTGATCAGCCCATGGAAAGTCCATCTGCTTCAGAAGAAATTAGCACCACAGAGAAATCTGCCTCTGAGGCTGCAAAACCGACGGCAGTTACCGTCAGGAAGCCGACGTCAGACGATCCATCGACAGCAGATGCTGAAGGAGAAACGTTGGTTTCGCTTGATTTTAAGGATGCAGACATTTCTGAAGTTCTAAGCGCCCTTGCAAAGGCGTACGGTTTGAATATTATCGCTGGAAAAGAAATTATTGGAAAGGTTTCGATTAGTCTGACGGATGTGACTTTAGAAGATGCGCTGGATGCCATATTAAAGCTCAACAAATACTCCTACAAAAGAAATAAAACAATTATTACAATCGTTGCACTTTCAGACCAGGTGAACACCGAAGTATTCCGCCTTGAATTTGCAAAAGCAAATGAAGTTAAAGATCTTTTTAAGAATATGCTGAGTGAAAAGGGAGATTTGCGTGTCAATGAGCAATTAAATGAAATGATCATCACGGATGACGGTGAAAGTCTTGAGAAGGTACGTGATTTGCTTTACCGCGTTGACTCGCCGCCCCCGCAAGTCATTATTGAAGCAAAACTCATAGATATTGCTCCCAAAGATTTAGCGGCATTAGGCATGGATTGGAGTGTGAATTACACAAACGCAACGCGCAAGAATAAGAAAACACTTCTTAATGAGATTGATTACAATATGGATGCGGGCTCAGCTTTCCTTGGCAGTGCTACCACTGGCGACGTTGAGTGGGAGTTTACAACACCTTTTTTTACCCCCGAAAATAAGGCAACTTTTGATTTTTTGGTTCAAGAAAACAAAGCCAATGTACTATCCGCGCCTCGGATTGCCGTTCTCAATAATCAAGCAGCCAAAATTGTGATTGGTGAAAAAGTTGGGATTAAGGAGCAAACTCAAACGGCAAGCGGCACGATTGAAAGTGTCCGTTTTGTCGATGTCGGAATTACACTTAAAGTGACGCCCCAGATCAGTGGAGGTGGCTATGTCAGCATGGAAATTTCAACAGAAGTCAGTTCTGTAAAAACCTTTCTTGAAAATAATCTTCCCCGAATTACAACCCGTGAAGCATCTACCCATGTTCGGGTGAAGGATCGTCAAACCATTGTAATTGCAGGGCTCTTGAAAGATGAATATTCGGACAGCCGTTCTCAATTTCCATTCGTCAAAAATATCCCGTTTCTTAGAAATCTCCTCGGTAATTTTGGAAGCAGCCGCGAAATGAAGGAGCTTGTTGTTTTCATCACTCCAAATATTATTAAAGTGGCAGATCGAATCGACCCCAAAGATCGAGCAACGTTTAAAAGGCAACAAGCCCAACTGGAAGGATACAAACTCAAACACGAGGAGCTCATGAGCCGCTTTTACAAAGGTGGGATGCCTCAAGCAGTTCAGCTCAATACAGAAGCGTTCTATAGCGACGATGAAAATCTTTTTGAAAGGGCTTCGTGGTACGAGCGGGCGGTGGATAGCAAATTCAAACCTAGAAAGTATCGCGACATCAAGATGCAATATTTGAAAGAGGCCGTGATTACGTACACGCGTTTTGCTGAGAATTCTCCAGATGACCCACGCACTCCAGAAGCACTTCACCGTACCGCCAAAATTTATGAGAAAGAGTTTGGTAACATCAATGCTGCTTATGAGACTTATCGCTGGCTTGCGATGGATTACCCGGCGAGCCCTTATGCGGCTGAAGCTGTCAAAAAGATTAAAAAACTTGAGAAGAAAATAAAGAAGGAAGAAAAAGAAGTTGAAGACTACCGGTCAAAAATTTATAATCGTTTAGACGGCCTAGGAATTCAGCGGGAATCAAAAGCTCAAGAAATCACAGAGGTCAAACATGCCTAAATTCCGGTATCGCGCCCGCGACCGCTTTGGGTCGTTTCTCACAGGTGCGGTGGAAGCCGATGGGCGAATGATTCTTGCCCAGAATTTAAGAAAACTGGGTTATAACGTTATTTCTATCCGTGAACTCAATGTTTTTGAGCAAAGCATTGAGCGGATGACGCAGCGGCTTCGGGGAATTCCGAAGCAGGAAGTTTTAGTCATTACCCGGCAGCTCGGAACAATGCTTTCCGCAGGAATTCCCATGCTTCCGTGCCTTGAAAGTATTGCGAACCAAACTCCGATCGAGAAACTGAAATTCATCATCCGACAGATTATTAATGACGTTCGCCAAGGGCTTTCGCTGTCTCAAGCGCTTGGTAAACATGCGGAGGTTTTTTCAGACCTTTTTGTCAATGTGGTTCATGTTGGAGAAGCGACGGGGCAGGTTGATCAAACGTTGTCGCGCCTTGCCGAAGCTGGTACCAAAGAACAACAACTACGAGGGAAGGTAAGGGCTGCTCTCACGTATCCTTGCGTTTTGGTGGTTGCAGGAATTCTGGTTGTTGTTTTTCTTTTGGTGAAAATCATTCCTCAGTTCAGTCAAATTTTCCTTTCGGCGGATGTGCCGCTTCCACTCCCAACAAAGATTTTGCTTTCGATCAGCGGATTTTTACAATCGTTTTGGTGGCTTCTTTTAATTCTGGTGATTGCATTTATCGGTGCACTTCAAAGATTTGCGAAAACAGAAAATGGAAGGTATCACATTGATCATTTTATTTTGCGGCTTCCGATCATTGGAGAACTTATTTTAAAATCAACTATTGCACAAATGAGCCGTTCCCTCGCTCTTCTGACCAAAAGCGGCGTGACACTTTTAAATGCTTTGGAGGTTGTTGAGAAAACAATTGGCAATCGGGTGATGATGCGCATCATCCAAAATGTACGAAGTCAGGTCACCGAAGGAAAGAAATTGACCGAGCCGCTTGCAATGAGCGGATTTTTCCCGCCCATGGTGATTCAAATGTTGGCAGCCGGAGAGGAAACAGGAAACCTAGACCGGATGTTTGAAGAAGTTGCAAATTTTTATGATGTTGAAGTAAGTACCATGGTTGATAATTTAACATCGCTTTTAGAGCCGTTTTTGCTCCTGGTGATGGGTGGCATTGTTGCTTTTATTGCGTTATCGGTTTTATTGCCGATTTTTAATTTGGTTAAAGTGTTTAGAAAATAACATGCGCAAAGTTTCCCTCTCCCTTTGGGAGAGGGTTGGGGTGAGGGTGGAATGAAATCCGTACCCTCATCCTTACCTTCTCCCTAGAAGGGAGAAGGAGTAAGAAGGGAGATTTTCATGAATACCAAAAAAAGATTTTGGTCTTTTTTGATCGTACTTCTGATTCTTTGTGGGTTTTGTGGCGCTGCCTACGCATTTCTCGGAGGCCTGAAATGGAGCGGCACTTTTGAAACTACTCCAGCAGAGGTCGTATGGGAATACAAAGTGGTAACGCTGCCTCTGAATCTATCAATTGAAGACGGTGCTTTTGAAGAGGAATTAAACCGATTGGGTCATGATGGCTGGGAATTGGAAGAAATGATATTTAGTTCACCAAAAAGTGGCGCACAAGCTCTCGGTGGCTATTATATTATGAAGCGAATGTCTTCTCGATGACCAGCGGTAAGGGAGGAATTATGAAGCGTCCAAATGGATTTACGTTATTAGAGATCTTAATTGTCATTAGTATTCTTGCAATTCTTGCTTTGGCGGTGATCCCAAATTTTATCGGCTTTGATACGGAAGCGCGGATCGCAACGACAAAAAGCAATTTGGATATGTTGCGTTCAAGAATCACACTTTACCGTGCAAAAGAGGGCGCTTATCCTAAATCGTTGGACGATTTAACCACAGAGACTTATCAAGATGCAGAAATCGAGAAACAGTATCTTGAAAAAATTCCATCTGAGTTGATGAGTAGTAAAAAAGGAGACAACACCATCACAGATCAACTCTCGAATGAGCCGCTTCCAAGTGATGGTGGGTGGGTTTATTTGACTGATAAAGCAAAAGTGGTGATTGATTGGAATGAAGAGTTAAGTAAGGATTGGGGAGATTCAAAAGGGCAGAACCCCAGTGAGTGGTAGGAGAAATATGACGGTTCACGATGTAGGGGCGACCCCCTGCGGTCGCCCTTTGTTCACGGTCAGGCGCAGGGGCCTGACCCTACATGAGCAGTGTGGAGCGAGCAAAAACGGCGCGATCCTTTTAGTTGTGCTGATCGCGCTGGTTTCTCTTTCATTGTTTGGGGCGGCGCTGGTCTCTATGGTTTTTTGGCGCTCTCAAATGATGGAGCTTGAGTATGACCGGCTCCGAGCTTTTTATTTGGCGGAGGCTGGCGTCAGCCAATCGCTTTACGAACTCAAGACTGATTTTGATCCTGACGCAGATGGTGTTGGTAATGTATCTCAAAAGCCATTTGGAGGCGGTGTTTTTGAGGTGAATTATCGCCCCATTGAACGAACGATTACGTCACAAGGAACAGTCAATGACACCACGAGGACCATTCAAATTGTTTTCGCTAAACCAGTTTGATGTTGGAATTTTTAATATCCCCTCACCCATCCCTCTCCCCTTAGGGGAGAGGGAAAGGGTGAGGGGAAATGAGTATGGATTTTCTTATCTTGAAATTTTAATCACCATCATGCTCCTCGGCATGTTTTTCCTTCCAGTGATGCAAATGCTTTCTTCAAGCGTATCTCATTTGGCTTATGTGAGTGAGATGAATACCGCACTCAGTCTTGCGCGCGAGGGCATGGAAAAAGTTCGCAATCTCCGTCTTTCAGAAAACCAGCTTCTCGAGCGCGGCGACGTGTACGAACCTCCGCTTGACCAAGACCCTTTGCAGTTAAATGGAACTCGCTGGCGCATTTTTCAAGATGTGCGCGAAGGAACTGATCCGCTTGAAGTTCACGTGCAGGTATTTAAAGAAGAGGCAATGGATGAACCGATGGTGGAAGTTCAAACGCTCATCGAAGAAATCAATTAGCACCGTGCCCGGTCATTTCCCCTCACCCCACCCTCTCCCCTTAGGGGAGAGGGAAAGGGTGAGGGGAGTAACAATGATCGAATTATTGGTTGCGATTGCGCTAACCGCAATCATCGCAACTGCCGTTGCAACCGTTTTTGAAGCAGCGATGGATGCATGGCGGTTTGGCCAGGAAATTGCGTCCATTGAAGCAGTCGCGCCCGAATTTGTGAACCGAGTTAGCGAAGGAGATTACACAACAGTGGGATTGGTAGACGCACTTACGGTAACGAGTGCAGATTCATCAAAAGTTAGTTTCGTTTCTCTTGCGATGGACCATTTTGAAGTTGATTTGGTGCAAAACGAAGATCAAGCTTTTGAATTGACACGTCCTTTTCAATTAGGTGCGCCACTTCCAAAAGGCCAGGTTCGTTTGCCTGGTGAAAAATTGTTTCAAAGTGTGAACACAACATTTAAACCCGGCAAAGATGAAGAACCGCCACAGGAACATGACCGAATCCAATTTGTCGAAGAAATTCCTGAGGATAGCGAGGTGCGGGTTGTTTATCGGCCGGATTACAACAAGGTGCCGGAAACAATTGTGAGTTTTACATGGAATCAAGAGACAAAAACACTCATACGTGATTTTGAAGGTGAATCTGCCGATCTTACAAAAAATAGTTTTGGAGTTGAAGTGCTTCATGTTGAATTCCATTATTTTTCAAATATAAATCAAGAAATCATCCCGAAAGATCCAAGCGGTGTTTTAGATGAATCAGAGATGCGTTTGATTACAGCGGCAAAGGTGATTGTGAATGCACGGAAGGATGATACGAAAAAGACAATTACTCAATTTATCAATATGAGAAACTTGAGTTGGG
The DNA here is from genome assembly GCA_016206995.1 of Candidatus Omnitrophota bacterium. GTDB lineage: Bacteria > Omnitrophota > Omnitrophia > Omnitrophales > Abzuiibacteriaceae > JACQQN01. The sequence goes on from JACQQN010000160.1 coordinate 8,918, forward strand.
CAACAGCAGGAGTTGTTATCAGCGAAGGAACTGAACTCAAAATTCCAAACAGCAAGTTGATTAAATCGCTTGCCCTTGTTAATGTTTCCGGCGTGAGCGAAAAAAGTGACATTCGTTTATTAATCAGTTCTGCATTTGGGAAAAGTTGGGCGCTGACCACGACTTATGATGTTGTTGACGAAAAACCCATGCTGGTTCGTTATCAAGTGGAATATCCGGATGGAACGACTGTGATTGATCAATCGGTCGAACAGCCAGCAGCCAATACATTTAGTCTGCTCACTTTAGACAACCAAAGTCTTTTTGATTACGATGACGATGAAGGCGTTGAAGACAAAGTAATTTTCGAAGACGACGATA
>JACQQN010000163.1 GCA_016206995.1 Candidatus Omnitrophota bacterium
ACTAATAACCGCGTGGCCTTGCTCTTTAAGAATTTTTGAAATTAATGTCGTGACCGTCGTTTTTCCATTAGTGCCAGTGACTGCGATTAATCGTGCTTGCAAAAAACGGAAAGCCAGCTCAATTTCACTCCAAAGTGGGACCCTCGCATTTTCAATTGCTTGATAAATTTGAGATTTCGGAGAAATACCTGGGGAAATAACAATCAAATCTGATTTCAAAATCCGATTGGTAGTGTGCTGTCCAATTTCAACTTCAATACCAAGCGTTTCAAGCTTCTTCTTGCGTTCAAGCGTTGACGGGTTGGATTGCTGCTCGCTTGCAAAAACAGAAGCGCCTCGTTTTTTTAAGAACCGAGCACTTTCAAAACCGCTCTTTCCTAACCCTAAAATTGTTATCCGCTGTTTCGTACAGTTCATAAGAATACTTTTATTATTGTAACTTCAACATGCTGATTCCAACTAGAGCGCATATAAAAGCGATAATCCACAACCGAATAGTCACTTTAGACTCTGGCCAACCTTTGAGTTGTAAATGATGATGAAAGGGTGACATGAGAAAAACGCGCCTCTTAAACAACTTAAATGAAGCAACTTGTAAAATAACTGAGAGCGCTTCAAAAACAAAAACGCCACCCACAATAATCAGAATGATCTCTTTCTTAATTAAAATAGCAACAATCCCAAGCGCGCCACCCAAAGAAAGGGATCCGCTATCCCCCATCATAATCGTCGCTGGATATGAGTTGTACCAAAGAAAACCTGTGCCGGCTCCCACAAGCGCTGCGCAAAATACTGAAAGCTCCCCTGCTTTTTCAATGTGCTGAATTCCTAAATAACTTGAGTAATCAAATCGACCTACGATGTAAGAAAAAATTCCAAATACACCGACCGCGATCACAAAACAGCCAATCGCGAGGCCGTCAAGACCATCCGTCAGGTTGATCGCATTGGAAGCACCCACCAAAACAAGCATCACCAATGGAATAAACGAGAGACCAAGAACGAAACGAGCATTTTTAAAAAAAGGAACGTAAAGATTTTTATCAAAAAAAGGGTCAGAATAAAGATGCCACGCCAAAGCAAGACCAATGGTTATTTGCCCAATCAACTTTGTCTTGGCACTTAATCCACGGGAACTTTTAGAACGTAATTTAATGTAATCATCCAAAAATCCAACCGTGCAGTATCCAATCAAACTGGTAAGAGCAAGCACAAAAAACGAATTTGAAAAATTACCCCAAAACAAAACGGAAACTAAAACAGAAGCTACGATTAAAATCCCACCCATGGTTGGGACTTTTTCTTTGTGGGCGTAAAACTGGTGGATTTTATCCGCATGAGGCCTTTTCGTATCATTCGTAACGCTCAGTCCAGCAAGCCAGCGGGTGATGGGTGGCCCGATCAAAAGGCAGAGAAAAAAAGCGGTGACGCTCGCTCCAATTGCGCGAAAAGTGATGTACTTAAAAACGTTAAAAACAATCCACTCGCTTTTAAGCGGGTACAAAAAATAATAAAACAACGGAAGATTCCTTATGCAACAACTTGAGTAGAATTTTCTTTTTTTAAAAAGCAGGTAACTTCTTCCAGCTTCATAGATCGGGAACCTTTTAAAAAAACACCGTCCCCATCATGAAGAATTGAAACTAAAAACTCACCAATTTTCTGATTTTCGTTAAAGGTAAGCACCGGCATTCGATAATTCATTATTTGAATGGTATCCGCAATGACTTTTGAGTAATCTCCAATCGCAATGACTAAATCAAGCGGCTTCTCAGCAAGCGTTTTTCCAAGATCTCGGTGATACCGTTCCGCATCACCACCCAATTCTTTCATGTCGCCCACAACCACAATTCGTTTTCCAATCACCGCAAGAGAACAAAAAGACTCAAGCGCAAGCAAAAAAGCTTTCGGATTAGCGTTATAACAATCCTTAACCACTTGAATGCTTGGGGCATCCAATGTTTCGACTTCAAATCGATTAGGAACAGAAACCAACTCGTTCCATTTATTGCTCAACGCTTTTAAATCGAACCCCAAGTGCCTCATCACAGACAAAGCGGCTAATGCGTTGAATGCGTTGAACAAACCAAACCCCTTCAATTGAAACTTAAACTTTTGATTGATGGTAAAAGAAATAAACCCTTCCGTTTGAGCCAATTGGGTTAATCGGTATTCACACCCTTCGGAACGTCCAAAACTGATCACGTGCCCTTTAAATTTTCTTGCTTGATTTAAAAGTCTTGGGTCGTCTCCCAAAACAATTAAAGTTCCACCTTCTTTTGCTAAAAATTCACCAAGCTCACATTTTGATTCATAAATCTTATCCAAAGAACCAAAACCTTTGAGATGTGCTGGGTGAATGCAAGTGATCACTCCAACCGACGGTTTTGCGAGAGAGCTCAAATAGCAAATTTCCCCGGGAGCGCTTGCGCCGAATTCAAATACTGCAACTTGATCGCTGGGAGTTAGCTTGAATAAATTAAGCGGAAGACCAATATGATTATTTAAATTACCAACTCCGCCACAAACGCGCCACTGCATACCAAGAAGGGTTTTAAGGCACTCTTTAGTTGTTGTCTTCCCTGCGCTACCCGTTATCGCAATCACAGGAATATTAAATTTTTCTCGATAGGCTTTTGCAAGAGCGCCAAGCGCTTGATAAACATCCGAAACAACAAGCAGGCATCGATCATGTGGCGTTAGCCCACGACCGTGAAATTCTTGATAACCCTTTTCATCAATGACAGCCGTGGCAGCGCTTTTTTGGAACGCGTCGTTCAAAAATTGATGACCATCATATTTTTCACCGCGAAGCGCAAAAAACAATGCACCTTTCTCGAGAGTTCTTGTGTCAGTCGACACACTCGTGAAACGTTCAAACCGGGACCTACTCACCAACTTTCCGTTAGTAACTTGCACAATCTCGTCAACGCTTAGCATTTCATCAACCTCGAACCTTAACGCTTTCTCGCAAGCACTCACTTGTAACTTGCGCGTCATCAAACGAAAGAATTTGACTGCCAATTTTCTGTTCCGTTTCGTGTCCCTTGCCCAAAATTAAAACGAGATCTCCTTCAGAAGCAGTTGTCATCGCCTGATGAATTGCTTCTCGCCGGTCTTCAATCTGTTGCAATTTAGGGCGAGCAGATAATGGAATTCCTTTTTCAATGTCACTTAGGATGGCAGCAGGATCTTCACTTCTCGGGTTGTCATTTGTTAAGATCACCGCATCCGAAAACTGAGCTGCAATCCGCCCCATTTGAGGACGCTTCCCTGAATCTCGATCCCCACCGCAACCAAACACAGAAATTATTTTACCCGTCACGAGCGGTCGAACCGCTGAAAATATATTTTGAAATGCATCAGGCGTATGGGCGTAATCGATCAATACAAAAAATGGCTGACCCTCTTCAACCCGCTGCATCCGGCCAGGCACACCTGGAAAATCTTGGAGGCATTCGGCCGCATGCGCCAACGGAAACCCCATTTCTGAAATGATTGAAAGCGCTCCCAAAACATTGTACACATTATGAGGCAGCCCTAAATTAGTCTTGATTCGCCATCGCCCACCCCCGCGCACAAAAAGATCAAACTCGCTTCCACTTAACGAAACCGAAACATTCTGAGCTTGGTACATGGCTTGATTTGTCATTCCAAAGGTAACTGCCAATTTTCCAACTTCCTCAACCAGCCAGCGCCCATAAGAATTATCCACGTTGATTACTTGAATATCAGGAGGTGTTTCATTGACAAATAATTTGCGCTTTGCAGCATAGTAATTCTCAAAATTATGGTGATAATCAAGGTGATCCTGCGTTAGATTTGTAAAAAGGGCTGCAACAAACCGAAGCCCTAAGGTGCGCTCTTGATCTAATGCATGACTCGATACTTCTGAAATACAATAGGAAACTCCGTCGCGGGCCATTTCAGAAAGAAGCGGAATGAGAACCGCTGGCCCTGGCGTTGTATTGACCGCATGTCGTGTTTTATCTTTCCAACGGTATTCAATCGTTCCAATTAATCCACAGGTTGTAAACTGATTGAGCAAATATTGAACGAGGTAGGCAGTCGTAGTTTTTCCATTAGTTCCCGTCACTCCAATCAGCCGCACTTTTTCGTAAAGATTTTGATCATATTTCGCAAGGAGCTCCACGAAAGCTTTTCTGGTATTCGAGACGTAAATCATGGGAACGCGGCTTGCGACTTGTGAAAAACAATTCTCTTCACAAATCACAGCCACGGCACCACGCTGAACCGCTTCTACAATAAACCGATGGCCATTCTCTTTAGGGCCGGAAAGCGCAACAAAAAGATCGCCTTTTTCTACTTGCCGGGAGTCAGCCACAATTCGTCGGAACTCTACGATAGGGTTTTCGCCATTCTTTTCGCTGATTCGAATATCATTTAAAAATTCTGTGAGATCTTTCACGATACATCCTTTGTCTTGCCTGTAATATTCAGTACTTATAAT
>JACQQN010000159.1 GCA_016206995.1 Candidatus Omnitrophota bacterium
AAAAATTTGACGCTGATTTTTATTCATTTTTGGATCGCATCGATCGGGAAGCTAAATCCTACTCGCCTGCAGTACGTGCGCTGCACGTCCTTCATCAATTCCTCCACCATTCTGAAATCTGGCCGCTTTTAGAAATTGGGCCTCAAGAGGAGGAGCATATTAAAAAAGAGGTCAAGCAATTTGGAAATTGGTATTTAAAAGCACTCAAAGTTTATCTTAAAGAGCCCCAAGTGAACGAACAATTAACAACTGAACTTCACGATTTTTTCTTATTCATTTTCGCACGAATCCAGTCATGGCTGTTCGAACGCAAAAAAGAAATACGTTCCCGTAGAAAATCAAACTCAGCTTCCAGCGAAGAAAAACCTTTTGATGAAGAGCTTCGTGATATGTTGAAGGAAATTGATCAAGAGTATAAGCGTTTATTGGGGAAAGTAGATCCAAAGAAATTAGCAAGAGTTAAATCAATTCCTAAAGCTGCTGTTGCAGCAAACAGCCAACAGACGCCTTCCGCCACACGAATTTCACTACTGATTGAAAGCTTGCTTGCGGGGAGGCCGGTTACTACTGACGGCAAAGAAATTGTGAGAAAGGCCGATTACGAAATCGCGTTTCAGGATCTAAAAGAATATCTCACGAAAGGAAAATTTGTGGATGATGATGGTGTGGTGGAAGAGAAGAAAGCTGATTTAGCACAGTCATTGGAGAAGAAAGAAAAAGAACTTATTTTTGATTCTGAAAGAATTGAACAACTTGTGTCACGAGTCATTACCTTTGACTTTAGTTTTGGCAGGAAAGTTACAAATGAATTGGCGCGCCGAAGGGTCGATAAAGATTTTGCCGATGAAATCTTAGAACTAATGGCAAAGCGCTTTATCTTTCACACCAGTCGACCCTATGCCCAGCAACTTGTTGTTTTGATGTTAAGAGCTGTGACGCATCAGTCAAATCTTTCTTGGGATCTCTTTTCGCATATTTGTGAGGGGCTATATCATTATGTTTCAGAACATGTTTCACGCGTTATGGAAGCCGAGACATTTAACGGGAGTTTGTTACTACCTGTTTTTAGAATCTTGGAATTGTATGTCGGAAATTTGAAACAACGAGGGGAGCAAGGGAAGGCCATGCTCCAAGAAAAGGGACAAGCGATTTTTGATACGCATCAAAAAATGCTTGAAATGTTAAAACTAATCTTAGCTCATGCTGGTGATAAAGATACATTAAGATCCCGCAGCGAGTTTGAAGCAATTGAAAGAAGTTTTCGAGCGCAAATGGAGGTGCTCCAAAAGGAAGGATTTGTAAAAATGGGAACTCCTGTTTTAACTAATCAAGCGCTTCCTCCGAGCGCGCCGGATCAAGTCGAAAGCGTGCGGTTGACGGAAGAAGCCATCCAACGTCTTTTACAGCCGGATCATCCTTATGGTGAAGTTGCCGGGCTCGCTCAACAAGCGATTGCGCTCGATCCTAAAAATGTGTCTGGTTGGACTCTTTTAGCAGTGGCTGCCCGGGCAAGAGGGCAAGTCCGTTCCTCGCAGCTCGCACTTTATCAAGCGTTAAATATTATGGCTTACGGATATCAGGCAAAAAAAAATTTAGTGGATCACGCACTTCCCACTCTAGAAATTCTGAATTTAGACAAGTTTCCATTTATGGCAGAAGATTTCCGTAGTTTCCTCCTCCTCGCAAGTGCTTTAAGATGGCTTAACCAATCAAATGAAGCGCGAGCAATCCTTGACATAGCAGACAAACATTTTGCAAAGGACAATCAGAAATTAGGAGCAATCGAACAAGAAAGAGCTCTCTTATTTGGCACCGAAGGTGAAATTGGGGTTGATGAAGTAAAAGCTGATGATGACCAAACAATAGCTCAACGTCTCAAGTCGGTTAATCCAGAGGCGCTTTGGGGTTTGAACACACGCGAAGCAGCTCACGTTCTCAACTTGCCCTCCAGGAAACTTGGCACTTATTTTAGAGAGTTCCCTAAAGAGCAGATGCGTTATGGAATAGTACGCTACAAAAGTCATGGTCATAAGAGCGGTGGCCAAGATGATGGACTGCCTGACTCACTTACTGTTGGTTCAAAAAGAAATCAAGCAATTGCGGTAGGTCTATCTCAGTCGAAAGATGTTGTTGGCATCATTAAAAGAGCGCCAAAAGAAGGAAAAGTAAAACAAGCTCCCACATCACGCGAGGCCGATGATGAGCACCTAAAACAACAAAAAATATTAAGCCCAGAAGAACAAGAAGAACTTTCTGCTTATCACGTGTTGGCAGATTTAACAAATCCGGGATTTGTCCGAGAACTTCAAAGCAAAGGATTTCTTTATGTATCTCGTGGAAAGCTTGAGCCTGGGACTGTTTTAGGACGAATTGAAGAGGGGCAAATGCCTGCACCGCCTTCGTTGATGGGGGAGGCTCGTCGCATAGCGCGCGAAAGTGTTGCGCAAGTTTTGCAAGGGTTTGAAAAAAAGGTTGGTGATGCTGGTCACTTTCGAGAAGCATTTTCTAAGAAAATAGGTAAAACACT
>JACQQN010000165.1 GCA_016206995.1 Candidatus Omnitrophota bacterium
ACCTTAAACCCTTTCAAACTCAGAAAGACAATCGATCAAAAGATTGCTAAAATCCACTTGCTCGCTCGATAACCATGCATCTTGAGTCAACGACTCTTCCTTCGGTTACCTTTTATCTTGAGTCAACTGGCCCTATTTATTTTCTGAGATTTGTCGAAATAGTAAGAGGCTGGGATAACAAACAGTTTCGAAACCAGGAGGGATTCATGAAGCAAGTCAAATTCATCAGTTTGGCGCTGTTAGTCATTGTGATTTTGAGCGTTCCGTCGATGGCTCAAGCAAACGTGTGTACGTGGGCAGAGTCTAAGAATTGGGGTGTCAGCGCTCCGGGGAAATTGACGCGGGGTTTATTCAATACAGGGCTTGGCTGGACCAATCTTTTTGTTCAGCCATTTCGGGAGGAAACCGTGATGGGCGGTATCGGAAAGGGAATGAGCGAGTTTTTTGTGAGAACCCTTCAAGGCGTAGGAGAACTTTTACTTTTCTGGATTCCGCCGGCACCCGAAGAATCCATGAAGGAATGCGTGTTTTACGATTGGGGGATGTTAGAACGGCAACCGTTATAACGTTTGGAAATTTGTGCTGTGTACGGCGTTCTGCGTAGTGCGTAAATTAAAAACAATGGCATTTGTTTATTGAAAAAAAGCAGATCGGAAAGAGCCCTTTTTGGAGCTTTGCGCAGCACGCTGTACGCAATACGCACGACGAATTAGATTTCAAGGAACTTCGGGAATTTGGTTAAATTAACACAACCGTTTTTCTTCACAACCACCATATCTTCGAGCCTGACGCCGCCAACACCCAAATAATAAAGGCCGGGTTCAACCGTCACCACCTGATTGGTTTTTAAAATATCTTTTCCAACGGAAATGCGTGGCGGTTCGTGAATTTCAACTCCAACACCGTGTCCTGTTCCATGAAAAAACCCCTGCATCCGGCCGCTTATTTCACCAGTTTTAAACCCGAGAGAATCAAAATATTTCATAATATCTGAATGAATTTTAGATCCATCCGCACCGTTTCGGATTTGCCGGAAAGCAATGTTTTGGCCTTCCTTGACCGCTGCGTATATTTTTTTGAGTTTTGGTGAAGCTTTCCCACGAACGAAAGTTCTTGTGATGTCCGCAAAATATTTTGTTTCAGAAGAATGTGGGAAAACATCCATGATGATCGATTGATTAGCGAGAAGCGGGCCGGAACCTTGATTGTGAGGGTCGACGCAATCGTTATAGCAAGAAATGATGGTGTGCGCTGCAATACAGTTAGATTCCATGAGGGCGACGTTGATGAGTTGCTTGATATCTTCTGAACGCAGTTTTTTACCTTTGTAAACTAGAAACCGGCCGCGAATGTTTGCTTTTTTTAGAATTTCGGCGGCTTTTAAAATCGCGCTCTCTGTTGCGCGAAGTGCTTTGGTCATGGCTTGAATTTCCGCCTCGGTTTTAATCGCGCGCTCTTCAAAAAATGGGTCCCGCTTCCATTCGATATGAAAACCTTTTTTCCGAAGTGCGTCTACGTAAGCAATCGGGAAATTAAACGGCACGAGCAATTTTGAAATATGGCGTTCTTTTAACAAATAGGAAACAAGTGTGACGGTGGAAATAGGCGAGATCCCTTTTTTCTTTAGGATTTGTGCGATGTGGGAGCTTGAAAGCACTTCGTGAACCGAAGCTTGATCGCGTGCTCGATCAACCTCAAGGTCGCTTGCAACGATTGTTTTCTTTTTTCCGATTTGGAAGAAAACAAATGGATCTGGGGCTAGGAAGCGCGTTGCATAGAAAAGATTCGCGTCCGCTTCGCTCGTTGCGATGATTAAAATTGCTTTACCGCTTGGCGAAAAAGGCGTCATGATCTGTATTATAACGAAAAAAAGAAAAAAAAGGACAGGTCTTTCTTCGAAAAGCACGGACAAGACCTGTCCCTTTTGTTTTTGTAAAGGGAGATCGTGATTGACGCATGCTCCAAAAACCGTTATGATTTTCACGTTTTGCGCCAGTGGAATAAAAATCATCAAACAAATTTCCATGTTGAAGATTCAGAATTAGAGTGAGAGAGGATATTTTGTCGTCAGCCAATACAATGAGCACCCCTAAAACAAGCTCACTTTCCATTGCAGAGCTTAAAAAATGTGCGAACGAAATTCGTAAAGACGTTATTCGCATGACCGCTGCGGCTGGCTCGGGACATCCTGGAGGGTCACTTTCTGCCGCAGATATTGTGACTGCACTTTATTTTCGCGCGATGCGACACGACCCTAAAAACCCAAGTTGGCCGGATCGGGATCGTTTTATTTTGAGCAAAGGCCACGCGTCACCCGTTCTTTATTCTGCGCTTGCGCGAAGTGGTTATTTTCCTACCGAACGATTGATTACTTTTCGAAAATTAGGCAGCCCGCTCCAAGGGCATCCCGACATGAGGCGCATTCCTGGTCTTGAAGCGTCAACGGGTTCGCTTGGCCAAGGGCTTTCCATCGGTCTTGGTGTTGCGCTTGGAAGGCGTCTTGCGTCACGTGATTATTGGACCTATGTCATGATGAGTGATGGTGAAATGAATGAAGGGCAAACCTGGGAAGCTGCTGCATTTGCACATCATCATAAAGTAGATCATTTAGTTTTGATCGTTGATTACAACAAATTTCAATTAAGCGATGCAACCCACAAAATTTGCGACATGGAGCCGCTCGCTGATAAATGGAAATCATTTAACTGGCACGTTGAAGAGATGGATGGACATAACATGGAAGATGTCGCGCGCCATTTGGAAGCCGCGAAAAAAATTTCTGGGAAACCGATTGTCTTGATTGCACATACCATTAAAGGGAAAGGCGTTTCTTTCATGGAAAATAACAACCATTTTCACGGCGTTGCGCCAACCGAGGAAGAAGCGAAGAAAGCACTTCAGGAATTAGAAGGGAAAGCACTATGAGCCGCGAGAGAAAAATGGGCATGGCGACTCGAGACGCATATGGTAAAGCGCTTGCGGAGCTTGGAAAAACAAATCCGAACGTCATTGTTTTGGATGCGGACCTCGCCAAGTCGACAAAATCCGAAGCATTTGGAAAAGCGTTTCCAAACCGATTTTTTGATTGCGGAATTCAAGAAGCCAACATGGCCGGCGTTGCAGCAGGGCTCGCGATGTCAGGGTTTATTCCATTTATGAATAGTTTCGCGTGCTTTTTGATGTGCAAAACGTATGACCAACTTCGAATGTCCGTTGCATTTCCGGAACTTAATGTGAAAGCCGTCGGGTCGCACGGTGGAATTTCGATCGGAGAAGATGGCGCGAGCCAGCAATCGATCGAAGATTTTTCACTCGCTGCGTCGCTTCCAAATTTTACAGTTCTTTCTGCGTGCGATGAAGTGTCAACTGCAGCTCTCGTCCCAAAAATTGCAGAACACAAAGGGCCTCTCTTCATGCGAACGGGCCGCCCAAAAGCTCCTTTAGTTTACGATGCAAAAAATGCCCCTAAATTTGAAATAGGAAAAGGAAATATCGTTCGAGAAGGGCGCGACCTTTCAATTTTTGCAAACGGGCTTCTTGTTTTTGAAGCGCTTGTTGCGGCAGACAATTTATCGCAAAAGGGAATTGAAGCCTCTGTGATTGACATTCATACGATTAAACCAATCGACCGAGAACTCGTCATCGCTCAAGCTAAAAAAACGAAGGCAGTTGTTTCGTGTGAAGAACATCAAATTTATGGCGGGCTTGGCAGTATTATTTCAAAGGTGCTTTCTGAAGAATGCCCGACCCCAATTGAATTCGTAGCGATTCAAGATACCTACGCCGAATCCGGCACGCCCGATGAGTTAATGGAAGCTTATAAATTAACGGCGCCCCACATCCAAAAAGCCTGCGAAAAAGTCCTGTCAAGAAAGCGTTAAAAATATTTTCCAACGATGCGTCTGTTTTTCGGATGTAGGGGCGACCCCTGTGGTCGCCCGTCGTTCATGGGCAGGCGCAGGGGCCTACCCCTACAATCGTTACAATTTCCGTACGTATTCCGACCGATCGAGTTTCCAAACTGGAATACCACAATAACGATCACCTTCAGGGCAGATGGGGCGGGCATCTCCGCGTGCGCGAAGACCGCAGGGTGGAAGCAAATGTTCTGCAATTTTGGGATGGATTTTAGCCACTTGTTTTACTTCATCCAAACACATATTCCAAATTTCTTCTTGCGCGGTGTAACAAAGCCGCGTCGTCCATTTGTGGTGAAGGTTCAGTAAATCGCCGGACTCTTCAAACCGAATCGGGAATGCATTTGGAAGCGCATACATTGCAAATTCCGGTTTTACACCAAGCGCCATCACCCGGTTAATATTTTCCCAAATGAAACCCATCGTTTTTTGGTAAAGCTCAATTGCATGCTCGTTATTTTTGATGAGAGGAGGTGTGATGTAGTCCGGTTCGTCCACTTGAAAGTGAGCAAACAAAATCGGCCGCGAGCCCGGCGTCATTCGGTGGCGTTGGTCCTGTGAATCCGCGGTGTGCGAAAGTTTCTTTTTGAATGTGTAATGCGGATGAAACATCACCCGCGCAATTTTAGAAAGTGTTGTTAAATTGAGCGGCTCTTTGTAATAAGGGTTCGTTGCAGGGTCCATCACAAGCCCAATCGCAGTTTCGTCATTTAACTCATCTTTCGTCAAGCCAAGCACAGTTCGTACCCCTTGAGCCATTGTTTTTTCTGCGTTTACTTTGTAATCAACCAGCTTTGAAACGTGATTTCCAAGGTCTTCGTCAAACTCTTTGATAAAGTCGCTCGATAAATTATCTCGATTTCCTTTGAGAAATGAATCGAACAATTTATATTCAAGCGTTTGCTCAAGCGGCATGGGGTCTTCAATATTTCTGAAGAAAAGCGGGTCGACTTGATTCACTGCGTCCACCATTTTTGAGACCACGAGCTTTGTTTCGTAAGGTGTATCAAAAGAATCTTTTAGTTTGTTGTATCGGTGAAGCGTGATGCCGCTAATCGTGTGATAAAGATGTGCGTGTGTGGAAACAGGAAGAATGTAGCGCGCAACTTCCTGGACTTTTTTCTTGATCGTTCCCCTCCATTTTTCGGATGCTTTCCGCCGTGCAGGGAAGATGTCGAAATAAGCTCTTTCAGCATTCGGCCGCAAGAGTTCAATCAATTCGTGGTACACGTCCATTTGCCGGTTCATGGCTGCAAGGTAAAGCTCCCGCGGCCGGTCCGCCATTGGTGGAATAAAAAAGTTACCGGGTTTCACTTCAACATAACGTTGGCTCACTTGTTCGGAATTGTAAAACGGATGGCTGTGCAAAAAACTCCAAAGAAATTGGCGCGATACTTTTTCTAAAATAAATTGAAATGTGGAATGTTGAATGGTCGTGTGATGACCGGCCTGGTAAATCGATTCCGCGATTTTGTCGCGAAGCGCAACCGCTTTTTCATCTTTCGTCACGTCCTCTGTTGTAATAACTTTCGATGAATAACAAGTTCGCGCCGTCGCCACCGCGTTATTAAAGGGCTGGAGGAACGAATTAACGAGTGTTACTTTTGGTTCTTCAGAGGTCATCGTGGAAGCCATATCACCGCGTATTATACCTCTTTCTCTCAGCGTTTCCAC
>JACQQN010000164.1 GCA_016206995.1 Candidatus Omnitrophota bacterium
GGTGGAAGGGTTGGGGCAGTACCGACCTCCCGATTTATATTTCCAAAAGGATTCTCTGATGAAGGTCGGTGCAGAATAGTGCTTGGCTGATCGGCCAAGCGCAATTCGGACCTTGAAACAATTTCCTCATCCGCTTGCCGGCCGAAACCCCATGGTTTCGACACTCCGCTCGAATCTGGAAGATTCACGCTACGCAATTCTGAACGACTGGACTTAAAAACAACTTTTCGGGGAGGAAACCGGCGTTCGAGATCGATCACTGCCAATCGCGATGCGATCTCTGCTGCATGAAGCGAAGGATGATGAGGAGCAAAAAAGACGATTTTCTCTTTCCCTGCATGAACCGAAGTTTGTGGGCTGTCTGGTGGATCATATTCCCGTAAAGTGCGCAAAATCCTTTGTGTTGACGGGTGATTCATAATCGTGTGAATTTCTTCAGAAGTTTTGATCTCGGCCGCTTGTTTTGCTTTACGGATATTTCGAGAATAAACGAGACCAGCGGCCACCAAAATAGCAATGGCGGGTCCTTGTAGAAAAATTGAAACGATATTTTCACTAAGAGTTTGATTGTGCTGGGTAAGGAATCTAGCTGCGACGGTCAAAATGAGAGCCGCACTGAGCGTGACCGTAATCCATGTTTTAGTCCTGGAGCGATGTTGGAGTCTTTCGTTGAGTTTTTGATTCAACCTCGCTTCTTCCGCTTGGAGCTCAACGAATTCGCGATGAAGTTCTGTTTCTTGATCCCGAAGGCGAGGAATTTCTTTTGTGATTTTCTGCAAACGAGCAGGATCAATCTCAGGTTTTGCTTGCTCTACTTCTAATTGAGCAATGTTGCGGCTAATGGTGGTTAAATCAAATCTCGCGATCTGGTCACGAACGTTTGCTAATTTATCGTTAAGCTTTCTGATTTGCGCTTTGGTCAGCCGGCCCCACAACGCACTTAATAAAGTTGGCTGACGAACGTCAGATGCGTTTTGAAAATTCAAGCTCCTTAATTCTGAGCGGGAACGTTGTGCTTTAAACCAATCGATTAACGTTCTTGTTGAAGAATCGTGCGCAGCTTGTTTCTCTGGCTCACCCGTTGGACTTAATTCTGGCAAGATCCGACCGGCTAGCACCTTACCAAGTTCAACACCCATTTGGTCAAAACTAAAAATATTGAGAATAACCCCTTCCGTGAAAATTTGATGCTCATACATCGCAATTAAGACACCTAGAGCTCGCGGGGTTAAGCGATTAATTAAAATAGTATTGGTTGGATTATTTCCAGGGAAAACTTTATGCGGCGCAAGCGATGGGTCAACCCCTTCAGCCAAGACTTCTTCGAGTGTCTTACCTAGCGCCAAAGCTTTCGTCTGGGCAAAATAGTTTGCCATGAATTTTTCGTGGTGATCTCCAATGGGATTCTGAGAATTAGCAATCCCAATAAAATCAGCCGGAATCAAACGCCCCCCTTGGTGGAGCAACTGATAAAATGAATGCTGGCCATTGGTACCGGCCTCTCCCCAAATAATGGGACTTATTTGATAGTCAACAATTGGGTTGTCATTTCGATCAACACTTTTTCCATTACTTTCCATAAATGCTTGTTGTAAGTAAGCGGGTAAACGATGTAAATATTGGTCGTATGGCAAAATTGCGTGCGTTTCAGCGCCAAAGAAATTGGTATACCAAATACTCAAGAGAGCCAAAATCACAGGAATATTGGAAGATAGCGGCGCTTTAAGAAAATGTTCGTCCATGGCATGAGCACCGGCGAGAAGTTCTTGGAAGTTATCGAATCCGATGTACGTTGCAATGGAAAGACCGATGGCCGACCATAAAGAAAAACGTCCGCCGACCCAATCCCAAAACTCAAACATATTCGCTGAATCAATTCCAAATTCTTCTACCAATGCTTTATTTGTCGAAAGCGCTACAAAGTGTTTTTTAATCGCTGCTTTATCTTTCGCGTATGTTAAGAACCATTCACGGGCTGACTTTGCGTTGGTTATGGTTTCTTGCGTCGTAAAAGTCTTGGAAGCGATGATAAAAAGTGTGGTTTCCGGATTTAATTTCTTAATGACTTTCTCTGCAATATCCGTTCCATCCACATTCGAAACAAAATGAACTCTGACGTTTCCAGTCGCGTAAGGCTTCAGCGCTTCCGTCGCCATAACGGGACCAAGGTCTGAACCGCCGATACCAATATTCACAATATCGGTAATGCGTTTCCCTGTATACCCAGCCCACTCGCCGGAATTGATTTGATCCGAAAACCTACGCATCTGATCCAATACGGCAGAAACTTTCGGAATAACATTTTCACCGTCAACCATTACCTTTGCATCCCTCGGCATTCTTAACGCCACATGCAAAGCGGCGCGGTTCTCGGTTTGATTGATTTTATCTCCCGAAAACATTCTCTTGATCGCATCAGGCAATCTCGTTTCAATGGCAAGTTCGAGTAAATGGTTAAAAGTCGCTGAATCGATTAAATTCTTTGCATAATCAAGAAAAAGCGTTACGCCACTTGAATCGAAAGAAGCACTAAAACGAGAAGCGCGCGCGGGATCGGTTAGTAAATCGCGCAAGTGAAGTCTCTTGACTCTTTCATAATCCGTATTGAGCTCATGCCAAACAGCGGTGGTGGTTGGATTAATCGACTGAAGTGCTCGCAATTCAGCGCGACGAGCGCTTTCAGATGGTTTCACAAAAATAGAAACAAGGGTGTCTGCAACAACTGATTGTAGATCGTCCGCGTGTGCTTGTTTATATTCCGCCACTGCCGTTTGAAGCTGCGATTGTTCCCACTCCGTCAGCGGCCGGCGCATCACAGTTGCTTCTGTGATTAAAGCACGAATAAGTTGCGATGTTTCTGAATCGGGCGCCCATTGATCACCAGAACGCGCTGCAAAGCCTCCTGATTTGATCCGATTGATTAATGTGCGAATTGCTTCTCTCCGAGTAAATGGTAAAATGACGGTGCCTTCATCTGTATCGATATTTTCAGGCGATGTAATTCTCACATGCTGAATCCCATTCTGAGATGCGCCAACAGCTGCCCTTACTTTTGGTCTAATGCTTCCCTTTGGAAAAATATTTTCATCCTTGTCTTGCGCCAAAAGCGTTTCCATACTATCAGCTAAAATCGTGTGGATTGGATTTTGACGTATTTGATCTCCATCAAGATAAACATATGGCGTTTCAGTTGAAATCAATAATTCATCCACGCGGACATTTTCATTTTTCAAATCAATCGCAAGCCTTGCCGTTGCGTAATCTTTATCAATCACAGCACCGAGAACTTCAAGCTCTCCGGTTGCACGGTAATGCTTCGCATCCACCGGAATCCCGCCGCCGCCAACAGCAACCACGAACTTTCCTTCTCTTAAAGCCTGTGCGATTTCTTTAATTTCTACAATCCCAACCGGATTCGGAGAAGGAACTCTGGGTCTTGTGTCAGGACCTTCCTTTGCCCTTGTTCCAATAGGTTTGGTTGGCTTTTCAAATTCGGGGTCGTCCGGATTGACTAACACATGCGTGATCACAACATGGATCTTGTCTTCTGGAATCCCTTTTTCCGCAAGTACTTGTTTGATCAAAGCACCAGTGTTTTCTTGCGTTCGCTCAACAATGCTGCTCTTTGCGAGCAAATCCATCATTTCACCATTATTCAAACTTTCCATGGAGCGTCCTGATTCGCGTAAATCTTCTTGTAGGAACCTTCCGGCTTGAGGGCCATTGCCATGAGTCATAATTGGTAGTGTTCCATTCATGATTTCTTGAACAACCAAGTCTGTAAACGTTTTGCGCAAATTGAAGAGCTGCTCCTCATCGGTAGCTTTCGTTCCTCGCCTCACAGCCGAATTTCCACCAACAGATAACAACCTTGGAAGACGAAGCACATCAGGTGTTGCGCTGACACTCCGCAGTTCAGCGCGGGCTTTCACCAAACCAACCTCCACACCCGTTTTCGAATATGAGATTTGAATTGCAGGACGCGAGCTGCGTATGACCCGCCTAATCGTTAGCCGAAGATTTTTGAAATTAATTTCGATTGGTAGTTTTTGCTCGCCATCAATTAACGCAAGGCGTATGTCGTGTACAAGCTCATCTTGAACAGCTTTACGTTCCCTTCTAGGAAACTGTGCATTAAACGATCCAAACCACTTCACATGACGCCAATTGAAATCATCAAGTTCGGGCACATCAAATCTTGGCACTGGACCGCGGCGAGTGTGCGCAAAAGCGATCAGAGTCATGGTGACTGCTCCCAACAAACCAGCTTCCATGGGCAAACGCGCATCCGATTGTTGCGCGTGCAGCTGAGACATGAAACTCGTGATTACATATCCAACTCCAAATGCAAGCAAAGCAAATCCTGCCGTAAATAAGAAGGGATGTGCCTGAGACCATCTGGGATGCCAGGTTGGCTTTTCTAAAGTTTCGCCATTCGCCCGCAATTCACTTCGTTTCTCGCCATTAGAAATCCCTACCGGTTCCAAAATAAGACCCGCTTTAGTAAGTTTTTCAATTGATTCTTCAGCTGCCTGAACAGTGAACATATCATGAGCGTTCAGTGCTTCTCTTAACACTCCGAGCGCTTGGCTTAAAAGATTGTCTGAAGAACCCTCATAAAGATTTGGCTCGCCCAATGCAGCTAAAGCTTGAAGTGTGTCTTCTCGTAGAGAAGCTCTCCCTGCTTGGTCGATCATTTCCAACACACGTGCCGCACGATCTGAATCAGAAAGAGTTGTTTCAGCTTGAACGGGAGGCGTTACTTTTTCTCTCGGGCGTGATAGAAATTGATTAAAAATCTCACGATCTTCTGGATAATCTAAAGACAATTGAGCAACTAAGTCAAAAAAGGGTTCATAGTCATGCCAGGCGTTGGTTGGCACCAAAAAGAATTCAGAATTTCTAAGCTCTCCAGTATTCAACAAGCGGAAACCATGGACGCCAACCGATAATCCCATATCCATCATGTGGATCTGAGTTCCTTCCAGATTCATCGTAATATCTACAAATCGATTGGTTTGAAGGTACCGTTCCATAGCCGGGGTTGCTTTTGAGACTTCGTATTGGACAACTTTTTTATTAATTTCTTTTTTCTGCTCAACGACCAGTTTCGTTCGCAACTCTGAACGTGTAGTTAAAGTTTCAGCTTCCGCGTTTCGGGGTTTTGGTTTTGACCTGAAACCCTGAACTCGAGGTCTAAAATTTGATTGATCGTGTAAGCGACTTGCGTCTGGATCGTATCTTTTTAGAAAAGCATCGAGTTCTGGTCGAGCTCCATAACGAACCGCTGCCCACGTCCGAGCATGAAAGAGATCATTTTGATTTAAAGAACTGGAAGAATTAGCGAGAGAGTAAATGGAATCGGAATAGGAAACAGAATTCGAAACAAAAAAGGTAAAAACAAGAATGCCTGAAAC
>JACQQN010000167.1 GCA_016206995.1 Candidatus Omnitrophota bacterium
CGAGTTGCGGGATCAAAAAAAAGACCATTCACGGTGAAGTCTCGACGCTCTGCATCTTCTTCTGGAGTTGTGAAACTGACTTTTGTTGGGTGGCGGCCGTCAAGATACGCCCCTTCTGAGCGGAAAGTAGCAACTTCAAAGGTGATTCCCTCTACCAAAACCAACATGACACCAAACTGTTTACCGACAGGGACTGTTTTATCAAAGAGCTGTTCCACGTGTTCTGGCTGGGCTGTTGTTGCTATATCATAATCCGTGGGTGGGCGGTTCATTAAAAAATCTCTAACGCACCCCCCTGCCAGGTAAGCAACAAAACCAGAATCTCTAAGTTTCTGAGTGATTGCTTCCGCTATTTTAAATTCTTTGTTGGTAAGTTCCATTTGCCTTTGTTTTAATATTTAATTTCAAAACCTTGAAATTGACCGGTTGAGGACGCCCAAGAAACCTCTACATCGGTTACTATTGCGCCTTGAGGGCCCTTTTTACACCATTTAACCAATTCCTGAAGTTGTGTAGCCACTCCTTCGGCAACCAGCTCTACGCTGCCATCTGGGCGATTTTTCACGTACCCAGCCAACTGAAGCTCTGTTGCTTTCTGACAAGCTATACTTCGATAGCAAACGCCTTGTACGCGGCCCGTAATTATCAAATAAACACGTTCGGCGACCATACTTTAGAGAGATTTTAATCTTCGAATGACCAAGAGCCCGCTTAATGATAAAACCGCAGTTAAAACAATCAACAGTGGCAAGCCAATCTTATCAAATAACCAACCACCAAAAAATGTGCACATCGATTGTCCCGCATTAAAAATGCCCATTAAAACTGCAAATAAAGAGCTTTCAACACCCGTTCCATGAGCAAGGCGTGCCGATGAAGACATCATTGGAAGCAGGCTTAAATAACCAAGAATGCCACCAAAAAAGAAAACCATAATTGCGGTTTCTCGGCTTTGAACAATTAAGCATAATAAAATCTCAAAAAAACCAATCCAAATTGCAAGATAAAGCGCTTTTTTTAAGCGCATTTCTTTAAAAAAATTGAGGTAAATAAAACATCCTGCAATCGCCCCAAGCCACGTAATACTTGACAGCCATCCCAGCAACCTCTCCTGAAACCCCAATTTCTCTTTCAAATAAAAAAAGAGAGGCGTAAAAAATGCTGACGAAAATGAAAAAATGATTAATAAAAAACAAAACCACCTCAAATCGCCAGATAGTAAATGTTTTAAACTCTTAAGAATGGGTGTCACGATGTTCGAATGGGGTCGCGGTTCACCTTTTCGCTCATGGTAAAAACATACCATGACTAACGAAATTAACGGTAACAATGCGGTCATGGCAAAAATAATTCGATAGTCAAACATCGCAGCCAAATAACCACCGGTTACCCCGCTCGCAAGAGCGCCAACGCTCCGAGCGCCCCATGAAATACTTTGGTAAATTTGAGCAGTTTTTTCCGTAGAATGTTCAACAACAATTCCGTCCGTTACTACATCAACTGCTGCAAAACCAAAATTGGCAATCATCATCGCTGCAATCAGAAAAAACATTTGGGGTGGTGCTAACGACATTAAAAACCAACCCAAACTTGCTGCAAATAAACAAATTAGGAGATATGGTTTCCGGCGAAGTCCAAAGATTGGAAAAGCGTCAGAAATAGCACCATATACAATCTTGAAAAACCAGGGAATTGCCACAACCGACATATAGTATGCGATTTCTTTGACGCTAAACCCTGATGACCGCAAATAAAGCGGCAACGCTATGCCCGCAATCCCGATTGCACCCTGAACAAAATAGACAATGCTAATAAGCCATGCAACATCCCGGTGGATCAAAATCATAAATCTAAATAATGCTCCTCATTTTACGATTTAAAAAAATCTCGCGCTTTTTGTCCACCAATCGTTCTGTGGTAGTCGTCATAATCAACGACCATTAAATCTCTCCGGCCTTCAGACATTCGCCGCGCAAGCTGAAACCGCTCCCCTGGATGATCTGCTGAACGACGAGATGCAATAAATTTAAATTTTGTGTGGCACTTTGGGCATTCAAGCGCTTTCCAAGTATCGATGCCTAATTCTCTGCAGTTGGCGCAATCTCCCGAAAGATCTCCAAGAATCAAAAGATGACGAGTGATATCTTGAATATCAAATTCTTTCCAGTTTCTTAAAAATTGCGACATCTTTTTATAATTTCCTTCGCCCAGGTTTGACCCGATAAAGCCCAACACGATGAGCAATTGCTTCGAACTGCTCAAAACTGACACCATCTAGATCAGTGCCTTTCTTTTTTAATTGTTCATTTAATTTAATCACTTTCTCCCTCATAACTTCATGTGTTCCTTGAGAGCCTCCGTAAAGAAAAAAATTGTCGCCTTTTGTGATTCGCCTATGCCCCTGAGTTTCGTCAAAACCAACACCCAGAATCCATTTTCGTTTTTTTGAAGCCATTCACAATCCTTTGGTTAACGAACCACCCGTAACCGTTTGTTTTCTACGTAAGCCCGTCCAACTTTTGCACATTTTTTTCCATTCACAACAACAAGGTCTGCAGTAAAATCAATTTTTTCACGCAAAAGCGCAGATCCAACACCAACGGCATCAAAAGGAACTCGGAGTTTGATGAACTCGCGAATTTTTGATCCTGTAAATCCCCCGCTGATTACAATTTTGACCCAGGGGAATCCATTTTGATCAAGTGCTTTTCGTACATTAAACACAAGTTCCGGGCACACGCCGAGTGATCGGTCATCGCGCGGGGTTACCGATTCATCTCGGAGCTCTGCAGATGTATCCAATCGAACACCCCAAAGCTTTCGACCCAGTTTTTTTGCCACCGCAAGGCTTGTTTTGACACAGTCATTATCAAAATCAACCAATACCATTCGCTTCACGGATTTAGGTACGTGTTTATCAAACACAATGCTTGCTCGAGCCGTGTCCCCGCCATAGGCCGCAATCAGACCGTGTGGAATCGTCCCAATTCCTTCATCTCCCCACCATGCGGCATTAGCATCTGTAGAGACCCCTAATGCACCACTAATGTAAGCAGCGTAACCGTCTCCGGTTTGGACCGAAAAGTGATCAAACCGTGCGGGAAAGAAAAGGACCTGCTTCCCGTTAGCTGCTTGAACCACTTTCTTGACTGCAGTCGCAACGCTGGTGCGTCTCGAAATAATTCCAAGGTAGATTGTTTCTAGATGGCAAAAAGTTGCATAGTCTCCCACAATATGCATCACTGGTTCCCACGGCGTCACTTCATCACCGTCGTAAAGAGCATGAATTTTTATTCTTTTTGGTTCAGTGCTACACAATTTTAAAACCGCGATTGCTTCGTCAAGACCGCAAACCGTTGCCGGCTGGCGGCAAAATACTTGCATGGTTACATTGGGGTGATGATGATCTTTTAGGAGAACTTCTCGTGTTCGTACAAAATATTTATCGGAATACCAGCCAGAACGGATTTTTTCTATGGGGAAATTAAAAACATCAACCGGAAGTCTTTTTCCACGCTTCCACTCAACCATGGTACTCCTGCAAAAAGAAAATGACGTCCGACTTTCAGTTCAACTTAAACACCTGGTCGTGCTCTCTAACGCGCTCGGAAACCTGCAGGCCAATTTCGTCTCCTTTTTTCGCTTCTGTAATTGGGGTCCGATCAATTTGCATTGATGTAATTGACTGTTTGAATTTTGTGGTATGGCCTTTAATTAATATGGAATCCCCAACTTTTAAACCACCTTTTTTGAGCACGACAACCGCAGCTTCAACATGGGGAAAATAATGAGTTACTTTGCCAATTAATGTTCCCTCAATTACCGGTTTCGATGCCTTGGTAGCAGATTTAGATTTTGATTTC
>JACQQN010000169.1 GCA_016206995.1 Candidatus Omnitrophota bacterium
ATCCGGTTTTTCTTTTTTTAAAGCTTCAATGAAGCTGGAGGCGCGAATGTCATCAGGAGCGATACATCGAATTGATCTAGATCTGGCCCAATCGGAAACAACAGATTTTGTTTCACGTTGCCCTCGTCCTTTTCGTTTCGGCGGAATGGTAATGACAAGTATCGCTGAACGGAAATCCAGCAAGCTTGATAAAACAGGGATTGAAAATTCAGAGGAACCAAAGAAAACAATATTCATTAAAGCCGCTGATAGGTGCTCAAAATTTCTTGGCGTTGATCAAAATCTACTCGATCGATCAAAAGCTTTCCATCTAAATGGTCTAACTCGTGCTGAATAATTCTTGCTAAAAAATCAGTTGCTTGTTTTTCTTGTTGCTTTCCTTCTATATCAAGGTACGCATACTCAATCTTTTTCGCACGGCGTACATCGCCCGATATACCTGGTAAACTCAGACACCCTTCTGGACCGACGTGTTCTCCTGAAGTTTTTAAAATAATGGGGTTGATCAGCACAATTTCACCACCAGGTTTTGCTTCCGGACTTGCAATTAAAATTCGCTTAAGCGCACCTACTTGCGGAGCTGCAAGCCCGACCCCACCTTCCACGTACATGGTTTTAACCATTTTCCGAATTAAATCAATTTCGCTTGAGCCAATATTTTCAACGGGAAGCGCTTTCTTTTTTAGCATTGGATCTGGGTAAATTAATACCTTCAAAGTTTGTTTCATAAAATAATTGTAACATTAACTGTTTTTAAAAAATAGCAGCAATTCTCAAACTAACTAAAGGATTGAAATGGGATCAACATCGATCGCAACATGAATACCGCTTGATTTTTTGAATGTCTTGAATGCGGCGCGCAACAACCCGTGCGCTTTATTTTCATCTCCTTTCTCTTTAAGCATCACGTGCCATCGATAATTCCCCCTCAACTTCCCAAACGGTAGCGGGGACGGACCAAGAATGTCAATTGGCTTCTCATGAATATTCAATTCAAGAGTCTGCCTCAAAACGTTGGCATCCCGGATCACCGAACTTTCACTTTTGCCGCGCAATATAATGTTAATCAATTTCACATAGGGCGGGTATTGAAAATCTCTCCGGTGAACAATTTCATCTTCAAAAAACTTACGAGTGGCGTGGTCTTTTGCGCATTGAATGCTGTAATGAAATGGGGCGTAGGTCTGAATTACTACCTTCCCACCTAAATCCCCTCGTCCCGAGCGACCAGCTACTTGGGTCAACAATTGAAATGTTTTTTCGCTTGATCGAAAATCTGGAAGTGCGAGTGCGGTATCTGCAAGAATGACACCTACCAAGGTAACGTGCGGAAAATCAAATCCTTTCGCAATCATTTGCGTACCAACTAAAATATCAATACTGCGTGCACGAAATCTTGCCAAAACATCTTCGTGGCTTCCCTTCCGCTGGGTTGAATCCGAATCAAGTCGTGCAACACGCGCAGTGGGAAACATTCGAGCGACTTCA
Source organism: Candidatus Omnitrophota bacterium (assembly GCA_016206995.1). Classification (GTDB taxonomy): domain Bacteria; phylum Omnitrophota; class Omnitrophia; order Omnitrophales; family Abzuiibacteriaceae; genus JACQQN01. The sequence goes on from JACQQN010000169.1 coordinate 1,489, forward strand.
CTTTCTACCTTTTCAGTACCGATGCCAGAAAATTTGAGCAAACTGTTTCCGCAACGTGGACATTTTTCCGGATCATCAACTTGATAATTACAATAGTGACATAATAGTTTTCGGCTTTCTTGATGGTAAGTCAACGAAACATCGCAATACCGACAAGTAATTGGGCGAGCGCAAGTTAAGCAGTGCGTTTGCGTTGAAAATCCACGTCGATTTAATAACAGCAAAATACCTTCTTTTCGTTCAAGGGCTTGGGCGATTGATATACTTAATTTTCTAGAAATAATAGATCTTTCTTTAACAATCTGCTGCTCTTGATTAAGATCGACAATTTCAATTTCAGGAAGCTTTTTAGCGGCAATACGCTGGGTTAATTCGATTTGCACCAGTTCGCCTTGATTCGCTTGATGCATAGATTCGATCGACGGGGTTGCCGTTCCAATTAAGAGGACTGCGTTTTGATCCTGGCACCGCCACCTGGCGACTTCTCGAGCATGATACCGTGGAGTTTGATCTTGTTTGTAAGAGGGTTCTTGTTCCTCGTCAATAATAACAAGACCTAAACGGTGAAAAGGTGCGAAAATACCTGAACGAGCACCTAAAACAACAGATCTTTCACCTTTCCGAGTTCGGTCCCATGCTTGCCACCGCTCACCTTCAGAAAGTTTGCTGTGAACAATTTCGAGTTTGGAACCGAAATGAGTTCCAAAGAAACGTTTCATTTGTTCCGTTAGTGCAATTTCCGGGACTAAACAAATAGCTGACTTCCCCATCTTAATGGTTTCTTTGATTGCACGAATATACACCTCACTTTTTCCACTTCCTGTTACGCCAAATAAAAGAGCGGATTGGAAATGGTTAGCACCAAGTAATTGCGTAATCTTATCAACCGCCGTCTGTTGCTCGGGATTTAACGTGATGCTGGATTGAAGCGTTGCGTTGTTTTGATGAGGTATGTCCAAAGAATTTTCTGATGATTTTTTGATGCTTGCGTGCCGTTTCGGATAGAATTTCGGGACAACCGTTTGAATCGCTTCACCCCAACTCGAGAAATAATAATCTTTCATCCAACAAGTTAATTCCAAAAAGTGTTTGGTGAGAATAGGTTCCTCATCCAAAACACGGATGATTTTCTTGATTTTCTTTTGAGATGATTCATAAATAACATCAACAACAAACCCAACAATTTCTCTATTTTTAAATGGAACCAGCACGCGAACGCCTGGCTTTACTTTTTCAAGCCATTCCTCTGGGATCCCATATGTAAATGGATCTTCCACGGGTAGTGGAATTGCTACTTGGACAAGCGTTATCTTTTCTAGTTGAAAAAGCATGTAGATGTCATGCTAAGAAATGTTAACTGCAGTAAGTTCTTCACGTACTCGTTTCAAGTCTTCCCACGCTTTCCGCTTGTCGGATGGATTTCTTAACAGATAAGCAGGGTGAAATGTACAAATAATACGTGTGCCACGTGATTCATGCACAATGCCTCGAAGCTGAGAGATTGATCGTGTTGTTTGTAGCAATGTCTGAGACGCAAAATTGCCGAGCGCACAAATTAGCTTTGGTTTAATAATATCAAGCTGTTTCCATAAATATGGAGAGCAATTTACAACTTCTTCTGGTTTTGGATTGCGGTTTTGAGGAGGCCGGCACTTCAATACATTGCAAATGAATACGTCGGTTCGTTTAAAGCCAATCGACTCGATCATTTTTGTTAAAAGCTGTCCCGCTTTTCCAACAAACGGAAGACCTTGTTTATCTTCATCAAATCCAGGCGCCTCTCCGACAAAAACAAGCTTTGCTTTTGCATATCCCGCACCAAACACGGTTTGAGTTCTTGCGCGGCAAAGCTCTTCACACTTCAAACAGTTTTGAACCTCTTGGCGCAACTCAAGAAGCGCTTGCTTCTGACTCGTAATTTCACTTGTAGGTATCGCCAGTGGCTCTACCGTCTTTTGTTGAGGCGCTTCATTCGATGCCAAGGGACGTCCCGGCAACACAAGCTCCGAAACACCGCTCAGCCTTAAAGCCTCAAGTTGCCATTTGAGATTTTTTTGATCAATTTCTCTCAATTTTTCGTTCATGATTTGCCACTCAAAAGATGATTAACCAAATCACTTGCCGCATTCGGTTTTGCAATTGTACGGATTTTCTCCTTGGCCGCTTGAAATCTCGAGGGATCTTCTATAAACCATTGAACCGCCTGTTTCAAATCCCCCGGCCTTTTAATTTGAAAGGAAGCTTGTTTCTTAAGTAACCACGTGGCGTTTCGTGTTTCCTGGCCAGGGATAGGCGCACTAATTAACATTGGGAGTTCCTTGGCTAAACTTTCTGAGGTAGTTGACCCACCCGATTTTGCAACTAAAAGGTCTGAGACGCTCATATATTCGTGCATATTGGTCACAAATCCCGTGAGGACAATCGGAAAAGTGTATTTATCCGATGATAATTGGTGAAAAAGTTCTTGATTCCGCCCACAAATAACGATTACTTGAATTTTACTTCCAAAACTTTCCAATTCGTGGAGCCAATCTTTTGTGGGTCCCACTCCGAAACTTCCACTTGAAAAAAGAATAGTGGTGCGATCAGGTTGTAACCCAAATTTAGCGATGAGCTCAGCGCAATTTTCTTTTTTTACGAATTCCTTTCCGACTGGAATGCCCCCAACAAAAATCTGGTTGCCGAGCACATTTCTGCGAATTAGCTCCTGCTTGCTCTCCTCTGCCATCACCCAATATTGATCCGTGCCCTCATTAACCCAAAAAGCATGAGGCATGACATCTGTAATCACGGTTATTAGCTTGCTATTAATCTCACTTTTTTTCTTTGCAGTTCCAAAAACTTGAGCAGCATAAAAATGAGTTGCGATGATAACGTCGGGCTTTTCACGTTCAACAAATGTCCGAAGTGCTTTTGACTGAAGCTGATTCCAACGAGCCCGTAAAGGCTTCAAAAATTTTGAAACTACTTTTCGATCAGAAGTTTCATAGAGAAACCCCCAAAATTGAGGGATATATTTCACCATGTAGAAATAAAATGTAGCGTAATTCTTTTTAAAAAGAGGACTTGCCCATTCAAGCGCATCAAAAGCTCGCACATCAAAATCAAGTGAGCGTGACTTTAATTCATCCGCAATTGCTTCACCAATTTTTTTATGTCCTTCACCTGCTGTCGAGTGAAAGATAAAAACTTTCATTTGCGGCATAAGCGGTTTATTGCATCTTTAAAATTCTTTGAAATTAAGTCTGGTTTTATCTTTAGTGATTTTAGCTTTGAAAAGTCATCTTTCCCGTGTCCAGTTAAGAGGAACGCTGTCTTAAGACCAAAGCGCTTACCGGCTAAAACATCGCTTGCTTTGTCCCCAACAAAAAATGTTCGGGTTTTATGATAATAAATATTTTTTGAGGCTCTTTGGAAAAGACCTACTTCTGGTTTTCTACATTTACAGCCTGCGGTCTTTCCGTGAAGACAATAGTAAACCCCGCGAATTTGAATTCTATTTTTCTTGAATACCACAAGCATTTTTCGAGTAATGTCGTCCAGAACATGCTTTGGATAAACACCGTCCCCGATTCCTGCTTGGTTAGAAACAATAATAATTTCAAAATCTGCGCGGGTGAGCTTTTGAAGACCTTGGATCACCCCGGGAAGCAACTGAAATTGCTCCCATGTTTTAATATAATCCCCAATCGGATCGCGGTTAATGACGCCATCTCGATCTAAAAAAACTACCTTAAGAAGTTTTTTCGATTTGGCGTTTTTTGATTTCCCAATATTTAGCATAAGTCAACAATTGGTACCACGAACCAAAACATGAAAAAATAAACCCTTGAAAACCATCTTGGTATCCCTTCTTCATAAAATAGGCGCGAAAAAATCGATCCCACGCTTTATAAAGCGCGAGCCCAAAACTCATCTTTCGTTTATCTTCTACCCACTTTAGGGCTTCCAGATTAGTTTCACGATTGAATTTTGTCATAAAGTGTGAAAAATCTCTGAATGAATAATGGAGAATTTCTGCTTGGAGCCGCCCACATTTTCCATCAAGAAAAACACGCGGATGAACACCAGCCTCTTCGTAGCGAAATTTATCACGGCGAAAGAGCTTTAAGCGCGCCGAAGGGTAATAGCCTGCCCCTCGAATCCAACGTGTCCCAATGAAAATTCGCATGGGGATGGAATAACCTGAAAACTCTGAACTATTTTGCGCTACCACTTTTGTAATTTCTTGGGCAAGCTCGGGCGTCACATGTTCATCTGCATCCAAACTAAAAACCCACTCATGTTTTGCATGTTGATAAAGAAAATTCCGGTGCCTTCCTTCGATATCCATTTTTCGAGTCAAACATGTTGCTCTGTAGCGCTTGGCGATTGCGATAGTCTGATCGACACTCTCATCATCCAATACCAAAATTTCATCTGCCCAAGCTACCGTTTCCAAACAAGCAGGAAGTCTTTTTTCTTCATTTTTTGTAATGATTGCGATGGTCACTGGTGTTTTTTTGTCCATAGATCCTCAGTAAGCATTTTTAAATGCAAATAATGTCAAAAAAATAATTTTTAAATCAAGAGCAAGAGACCAATTCTCATAATAATATAAATCGTATTTAGTCCGCTCCTGAATGGATGTGTTACCACGAAAACCGTTCACCTGTGCCCAACCAGTGATCCCCGATTTAATTTTATGCCGCGCCATATACCGCGGAACATCTGTTCTAAACTGCCCAACAAAGTGAGGACGCTCTGGCCTTGGACCCACAAGACTCATTTCTCCACGCAAGACATTCACAAGTTGTGGAAGCTCATCTAAATTAAATTTTCGCAAGAATTTTCCAATCTTGGTCGTCCGGAGATCATCTTTGGCAGCCCAGATAGGACCGGTCAGTTTTTCAGCATCGACTTTCATGGTCCGAAATTTCCAAATTAAAAAACTCCGCCCGTCCATCCCAATTCGCTCTTGGCGATAAAAAATTGGGCCCCAATCAATGAGTTTAACGATCGTTGAAATGATTAAAAAAATCGGCGACAAGAAAATAACACAGGTAACTGAACTTAAAATATCAAAAAGCCGTTTTAAAATTCGGTTCCCCATTTTATCGAGTGGAGATTTCTTGAGCCCAATC
>JACQQN010000166.1 GCA_016206995.1 Candidatus Omnitrophota bacterium
GCCCTAAATTTTTTCGAGAAGAGATTAGATCGAGCCCGTGCCTCACGATAATTCGATTTTCATCAACCAGCGGCGCCACATCGCAAACAGAAGATAACGCTGCCAAATCAAGAAGTGAGAAAGCAAAATTTCCAATGAGTGCTTGAGCCAATTTAAAAGCAAGCCCGCAAGCTGAAAGTTCTTTAAAAGGATAAAGGCAACCTTCTTGGAGCGGGTTGATAATGGCAAATGCTTCGGGAAGGCCATGATTGTGAATTTGATGATGATCCAAAATAATCACATCAATTCCGTTTTCTTTGGCGAGCTTTACTTCTTCTACTGCAGTGATTCCGCAATCAACGGTTAGGAGAAGTGAAACTCCTTTTGATTTTGCAACCTCAATTGCTTGCGCGCTCACACCATAACCATCCGCTTTTCGGTCTGGGAGGAATGTGTAATACCGAGCTTTTAGTTTTTGAAGTGCTCGAGCAAGCAGTGCCGCCCCAGTGATTCCATCTACATCGTAATCGCCATGCACCAGAATCAATTCCTTCCGGTCAATTGCCGTCAGGATGCGCCGAACAGCTTCGCGCATTCCTTTCATGAGGAAAGGGTCGTACAAGTTCTCAAGTTTTGGAAAAAGGAATTGGTCGATGGCTTGAGCGGTTCCAATTGAACGCAGTGCTAGCAAATTCTTTGTCAGGGGAGAAATAAGTGAGTCATCGGTAGGCGTAATTAAATCTGTTCCCCCACCACCCCTAAGCTCTTGAAATTCCCAAACTGTTTGCATGGCTTAACCCGTACCGCGTGCTGCGTTTTCAAATGTAGGGGCGACCCCCTGTGGTCGCCCGCTGGTCACTATTTAACTTTTTGGGGACGAATCTACGATCAAAGGCCCTGCGACAAAAACTGTTGAATAAACACCGATCCCGAAACCGACGAGAAGAATAAACGCAAAATCATTCAGCGCCGGACCTCCAAAGAGAAATAGCGAAACAACCACTAACATCGTTGTCAGGGTTGTTAAAATACTACGCCCAAAACATTGATTGATACTTAAGTTAAAAATCTCTCCCGGCGAAAGTTTCCGCATGAGTTTTGCATTTTCACGTGCTCGATCGTAAATCACAATCGTATCGTTCACTGAAAAACCAATGATCGTTAAAATTGCGGCAACTGTTTGGAGTGAAAATTCCCGTCCACTCAATAAATAAATCCCAAGCGCAGCAATTGAATCGTGAAAAACCATGAGCGTCGCAAAGAATCCAAATCGGAAATGAAAGCGATACCATATGTAAATCAACATCAAAACCAGCGAGAGCGCAATTGCCTTAACTCCTTTTTGGAAAAGTTCTTTCCCTGCAGCCGGACCTAACGTATCCGATCGACGCACCTCAAAATTACCGCTCCCCACAACTTTTGTAAGTGCATCAAAAATTGGTTTGGTATCTTCAGTCTTTGATCGAACGATGATGTTTTGATCTTTGGCATCACCATAGCTTTGAAGTTGCACGCTGGGCACATCGGCCTGCTCCAAAGCGGCCCTTATTTTCCCTAGATCGGGTGGTTGGTTCAAATGGACCTCTTGAAGCGAGCCACCGGTAAAATCAATTCCCAAATTGCGCTCTCCTCGAGCAAAAATTGCGAAAAGACCTAAACCCACAAGCACAATGGAAAATGCGTATCCAAAAAAGCGTTTTGAAATCCAGTCAAAATTGGGCTGCTTGATTAGCTCAAACATTTTCAAACTGATTTCATTCTTGCCCCGCGTTAAAAAATCAAAAACAACGCGCGTTACAAAAAGTGCGGTAAAAAAACTTGCCAAGAGGCCAAACATAAGTGTTACCGAAAACCCGCGAATAGGCCCGGTCCCAAACCACATCAGAATCCCTGCGGCAAGGACGGTAGTAACGTTTGAGTCAAAAATCGCAGAAAATGCTTTGTGGTAACCTGCAGAAATCACAGACCGAACGGCTTTTCCAAGCCGCACTTCTTCGCGCATTCGTTCACTAATCAACACGTTTGCATCAACCGCCATACCAATAGTGAGAATAATACCTGCAATACCAGGCAAGGTTAATGAAGCACCTGAAAGTGCCATGAAACCAACCAGAATCACAAGGTTCAAAAAAACAGCAACGCTTGCAATCAAGCCAGACACACGGTAATAAATAATCATGAACAAAATGACCAAAGCCGCGCCACCAAGTGCTGCTTTAATGCCTTTTTCAATTGAATCACGGCCAAGCGTTGGTCCAACTGTTCTTTGTTCAATCACACGAACTGGTGCCGGCAGTGCACCTGCACGTAAAACGAGCGCGAGATCGCTTGCCTGAGCTGGTGTGAAATTCCCTGAGATTTGACCACGCCCACCCGGAATCCGGTCGCGAATCACAGGTGCTGAATGGACATTGCCATCGAGCACAATCGCAAGCCGTTTACCAATATTACGAAATGTAACGTCATCAAAAATCTTTGCGCCTTCTTTGTCTAATTCAAACTCGACAATTGCTTGGCCATATTGATCAAAACCAACAACTGCATTGGTTAAATGTTCTCCGGTCAAAATCGGATTCGCTTCAAGCAAGAGAGTTTGAGAAAGCATGTCACCTTCTCCTTCAAGCTCCTTTAATTCATAACCTTCCGGCATTACCGCAGGAACCGTTTCCTTCTTAGGTTCCTTAGTTGGGCTTGATGTGGATTTGGAAACTTTTTCGTCTGGTTTCGGCTCAGTTTCTGCCTTTTCTGATTTTTCCAAATCCTTTTTTTCTTCTGGAACAGCTTCTCCTTCTGGAAGAACTTTTGGTTCCGGCTCGGGCGTTACCAAACCAGCTGCTTTTCTTGCTTGTTCCAGGAGATTTGCATCTTCACTAACAATTTTAAATTCAAGATGGGCTGTTTTTGAAACAATGTCCTTCGCACGGTGTTCATCAGTCAAACCTGGAAGCTGGACAACAATGCCTTCTTTCCCTTGCTTGATGATCGAGGGCTCTTTCACACCAAACTCGTCAATACGATTTCGAATGATCTCAACGGCTCGGTCCACTGCTCCTTCGCGCTGCTTTTCAGGGATTTTCTCTGTATCCACTTGAAGCAGCATGTGAATGCCACCTTTTAAATCAAGTCCCAAATTAATTTTCTGCTCAGGCGGATAGCTCGCCCATACGGAACCACCGATCACCGCCAAAATTAACAAAATCTTCCATTTAAAATATTTGCCCATGTTCTTACTTCCTCAATTCGCTCACGTGAGAACGGAGCACTTCCAGTTTAGTGTCACCCTCGCCTGTTTTTAAAACCACATAGTCATCCTGAAGCGTGTGAATCGTGCCAACAACACCGCCAGAAGTCACCACGCGGTCGCCCTTTTTCAAATTTTTGACCATTTCCTGATGTTCTTTTTGCTTCTTTTGCTGTGGACGGATGAGTAAAAAATAAAAGATGGCGAACATCAAAAGAATCGGAAGAAAAGCTGTAATTGGATTTGCTGCTTGTGGCTGCATGTGAACTCCTTATTAAGTAACCCTTCGACTCATTCCCATTACTTCGCTTTGAAAGCAAACGTGAGAATTTGCTCAGGGTGAGGTATCGTTCTGATACCTCAATTAACGTAAATTATCGTCATAACTTGACTCAAATTCTTTCTTTAAAGTTAGAAAAGTTCCCTGCTGAATGGCGTCACGCATTTTCCGCATGAGGGATAAAAAAAAGTAAACATTGTGATACGATAAAAGCCGGTGACCTAAGATTTCATTGCAGTTGATCAAATGGCGGATGTAGCTTCGTGAAAAATTGGAACACGCATAACAATCACAAGCTTCGTCAACCGGTTTTTGATCGGTTGCATATTTTCCATTGCGAATCACGAGACGCCCTTGAGAGGTAAATGCCGTCCCTGTCCGCGCATAACGCGTCGGATTGACGCAATCAAAAAAATCAAATCCCGCTTCAACACCCATGAATAAATCTTTTGGAGTCCCAACCCCCATTAAATAACGAACATGATCTCTCGGAAATTGAGGGCCCATGGTACGAACAACTGTTGCGATTTCATCGTGCGCTTCACCAACACTCACACCACCCAAAGCGTAACCATCAAAACCGATTTCAATGGTTCGCTCAAGCGACTCTTTCCGCAAATCGAAAAAACGACCGCCCTGCACAATACCAAATAGAAGTTGATCCTCACGTTTCCGAACTACTTTTGAACGTTTCGCCCAAAGAATGGTTCGATCAACTGCCTGCCGCACGCCTTCACGATCACGATTCGGCGGTGGGCATTCGTCAAACACCATCGCAATGTCTGAACCAAGCGCTTCTTGAATTTCAACAACACGTTCCGGTGAAAGAAAAATTTTCTGGCCATCAAAATAAGAGTTAAATGAAACCCCTTCATCCGAAACTTCCCTAAGTTTTGACAAACTGAACACCTGATAACCACCGGAATCTGTCAAAATCGGCCGTTTCCAGCTGATAAAGCGGTGAAGCCCGCCCGCTTGCTCAATCACACTTGTCCCTGGACGTACATAGAGATGATAAGCATTGGAAAGAATCGCCTCGGTACCTGCTTCTTCAAGTTCGCGCGGACTTAAAGTTTTGACTGATCCTTGCGTCCCAACTGGAAGAAAAGCCGGCGTATCAAAAGTTCCATGTACCGTTCGTACGCGGCCAAGGCGTGCATTCGTCTCACGGCCACATTGAAGCTCTTCAAAACAAGAAGACATTGTCAGATTCATGAAGCAGGCTCTTTCTGAATTTGGACCACTTGAAACGGAAACCTACGAAACAACTCTCCACCCAATACAACTTCCACTGCATATTTTCCTGGCTGAGCAAACCGAACACCTTGGAAGCGTGAAATCACAAAATGGCTATCAAAAAATCCTTTTAACTGAAACGAAACTTCCGGGCTCGCTGCAACAATTTGACTTTCTTCATTGACGATCCGCGACATCTCACGAAATTCTCCTTCTCCGGAACACCACCGATTCGCCATATAAAAAACAGGGTGAACGGTAGGAAACTTTTGAGCGGCGATCAAGTTAAATGCACCGACAAAAATAAACTTACCGTTTTTTTCTTGCCGAACGTCGTCACACAAAATCGAATATTGAAGTTCAGGTTTCACGTACTAGTTAACAGTCGACGGTCCACAGTCCACAGCAGACGATCAATTTGTTCTCCTTTTTCAATCCACGGTGGACTATCGACTGTCGACCGTGGACTATTTTTCAAATTACAAGCATCGCATCACCGTAAGAATAAAACCGGTATTTTTGTTGAATTGCTTCCTGATAGGCGCGGTCCAAATTCTCTTTTCCCGAGAAAGCGGCTACAAGCATCAACAGGGTTGTTCTTGGCAAATGAAAGTTGGTTATTATAGCATCAGCGATTTTAAATTCATAGGGAGGAGAAATAAAGAGATCTGTAGCCCCGCGCATTGCTTTTAACAAAAAAGGGGACAGGTTTTTAGTTCTCCGCCAAGAATCGCGGCGGGACCCGTCCACAAAGCACTCGGTGCGATTTTTGAGACAGACCTCGCCAGCTTTGTGGCGGGCAAACCTGTCCCCTTTTTGGGAAATCGCGGCTTCAAGAGTTCGAACAGACGTTGTGCCACAAGCAACAATCCGCCTCCCATCTGATTTTGCCATGTTGATTTTTTCTGCAGATTCTTCTGGAATTTCAAAATACTCGGGATGCATTTTATGTCTTGAAAGCTCTTCTTCTGCAACTGGCTGAAACGTTCCATAACCAACGTGAAGTGTGATAAAAACAATTTCAACGCCCTTCCGTTCAAGTTGGTAAAGCAAAGGTTCATCAAAATGAAGTCCAGCGGTTGGACTCGCCACCGAACCTGGAATACGCGCGTAAATTGTTTGGTAAAGTTCCCGATCAATTGGTAAATCTTCTCGGTCAATATAAGGTGGAAGTGGAACGCGGCCGATTTTTTCCATCTGTTCTCGAACGTTGACCCCTTTTTCAAAAGCAATTTGACGGATGCCAGAATTCTGCCGAGGTGAATCAAGAACGTGCGCCGTAAAACTAGAAAATAAAATTGTTTGTCCTTCTTTGACTCGTCCAGAAGGTCTCAGAAGCGCTTCCCAAACCTCTCCATCGTATCTGCCATTGCGAGGATTTTTAAATGTAGGGGCGACCCCCTGTGGTCGCCCGCTGATCACGGGCAGGCGCGGGGGCCTGCCCCTACTAATTTCTTTCAGCAACAAAACTTCGACAACCCCACCGGTTTCTTTTTTTGCAAAGAAACGAGCCGGCAAAACTTTGGTGTTGTTAAGAACCAAAACATCTCCTTTCTCAAAATAATCAACGCACTGATGAAAAGCGCTATGTTTGATTTCACCAGTTGCTTTATTAAGTACCAAAAGACGCGCACAACCTCTATCTGGAAGCGCTTGTTGGGCAATTAATTCTTTGGGAAGGACGTAATCAAAGTCAGAAAGTTGAAACATTTAAATTCAAAAAGGGGACAGGTTTTTAACTCCAAACCTGTCCCCTTTTTTGCTTTCAAAGTATTGGACGGCGGACTTTGGATCTTTCTTAAAGAGAAGCTCTTTCGAAAATGAAACTTCTGGAAGCCGTCGCATAAAACGGACGGCTGATTGCATTTGCTTGCCGAGAACAACAATCGATTTTTCGAAAAGCTGGCGGTTCAACATTTCGCAAACCGTGACCAACTCAACCAACGTCCCCATCGCACCATTCAAAACCAAAAAACCATCTCCCAATTCGATTAATTTGAAGAGTCTTTTATTCCAATGATTCATGCAAATTTCTTTGTCAATAAAACTATTTTTCACAGCATTTGGAAAATCGGCGGTTGTCACGCCAATGGTTTTACCGCCAGCCTCTTTTGCGCCTTGAGCTGCCGCTTCCATCGTCCCACGATAGCCGCCATTGACAACCGTAAAACCTGCTTGTGCAAGCAGGTGTCCTGATTCATAAGCGATTTTCCACGCACGTGAATTTTTCACAACCGAACTACTTCCAAAAATAGTGATGTTCATAAATTAAAACTGCGCCCGAACGGAATTGAACCGTTAACCTTCAGCTCCGGAGGCTGACGCTCTATCC
>JACQQN010000179.1 GCA_016206995.1 Candidatus Omnitrophota bacterium
CCATCCGTCTTTCATGGCGTCCATCACACGATGATCAAACCGAATACGGTATTCTGCTGCAAGATCCCACTTGCGTGTGACGTGAAAATTAAGGCGTGTCACGGCGAGAAAGGTTCCAAAATGAATCCAATCAGGTGCAGAGCCAGACCTTAAAGAGCTCATTTTATAACCAAATTTTTGAGCAAGTCCAACCCAACGCGAAAAATCATAAATGCCCTCGATTCCAAAAATTTGAGATCGTTCGTCCACTTGCACACCATTATGATCTCCCGACTGAAACTGCCCGAGTACACCCACATCTTGCAACCACGTGTATCGAGTGATCACGTTCAACCGATTGTGTTTGACGGGACGGTAAGCAATGCCCGTGTTCAATTCTAAAAAGTCGGCATCGAGGTTCCCGCTACCGCTTGTTCGCTCGGTAACTGATTTATTAGCGCGGCCCAAAAAGGTGTAATCGGGTGTCAATTTCCACTCAAGTGAATTGCTCGTGAGCCATTGACGGCGTCTGACATCGCCGCGGTCAAAACGAAGTTCAAAACGATTGATCCATTTAAGTGCTTCCCGGTCAAGATAACTTAATTCAAGAGCGCCAGCGCTTCGTTCCACATTGTAGAAATCACCTTGAACATCGGGATGATCCTTAATGCTTTGCTCATCTTTAAAATCTCGAAGACGGCTTCGTTCACCCGAAACTCCAACATTCCACTTATCATTTAGACGGAGATCGTAACCTGCAAGATCACCTGATTTTTCACCAACCTCATAGGAGGAAAGTTCGCGCTCTGTGTAAAAACGATTATGACCATTTACCAAATGAGAACTTCCAATAGTGGATGATACTCCGCGGCCCAAACCGTCTTGGCTCACTCCGGTTTTAAGGTGTGTATACACATTCGTCCGGTCATCTACCTGCCGGTCAAAACCAATGAGGGTTGACTCGCCCAAATTCCCGACCATTTCTTCAACACGAAGCGTTCCTTTTCCTTCAAGATTTGCCTCGATACCACCTCCAATTTGGTGGTTGGGCTCGACACCGCCTTTAGTAACTTGGCCCTTTACATAAGGTGTCCAGCCGTTACCCATGTGGTAACCAAGTTTGGTGCCGATGCCATTTTTAAACTCTTCGCGTTCAAAAATAGGTTCGAGGCCTCTCGTGCTTTGGGCAGTAACATCAAAACTTGAGCGGCGGTACTCACCCACCGCAAGATATTTGCCATCATCATATTTGACTTGAGTAGTATGCCCCATGATTTTGGGATGGTTGAGCGTTTCGTGATCTTTTAATTGATCGTAACGGTAACTAGCTGTTGTGTTCTTGCCTAATTTTTGCCTCGCCTCGACACCAGATTTTTGATCGCCTTTTTGGCTGATGAGATCCGCATTTGAAAAACCTGGTTCAAATTGCTGAACATAACCTGAAAGCTCTGTTCCCTTAAGCGGTTTTGATTCAGCTTTCATGCTCCAAGCTCCGTCAAAGAGCCGGTTTTCTTTCTTGATTTTCTTATTACCTGTTTCAATTGGTTTAAAGGTAAGGCCTCCATTATAAGAAACTGCGTTTCGAACTTGAGCGCGCTGGGATTGAGCATATTCAGCGGACACTTTCGTGTTATTTCCTAATTTAAGAAGTGCATCAACGCCTCGAAGATCATAATCGGCGTCTTGCCGTTTCTCGCGAAGCGCCGTTCCCCCCAAACGAAGGTGGTCACCCAAATACGTAAAACCACGAAGCCCGCCCGGTTGATCGCCAAAAAGGTCTTCGGCTTCAAATTCGTAATCAACGGTAAGATAAACATCACTCCCATTCAAAATATCATTCGACAAAATGGTATCACTATAAGAAACAGAAGAAAGCGGCTTCCTCAAAATAATTCGTCCTTGAGGATAATCAATTTCATAATCGGTACCGGGTAAAAGATCTTTCTTAAAAATCGTAATCCCTTGCAATTTATCTCGAATCTCAACATGGACTTGTTCGCTTCCTTGAACAACGTCTTTATTGCGCAAGTAATAAAGCGAACCGCCCGTCCCTAGAAATTCGTTGTGATCAGCAAGCGAGCGGGCTTTTGCTGCAAAAACGGTAAATCCTCGCTTCGAGTCGCCATATTTATTGGTTGATAAAACTTCGTGATGAACTTTCAAACCAGAAAGTGTCCGGTTGTACGTTGCGAGTTCTGTTTCATTGAAATTTGTTTCGTAACTTCCGTACTTCAGATAAGACTTGTCCATCTCAACCAATACGTAAAACTTTTCCTGAGTGTCCCGCGCATCATAATTGATTTCGGAACCATCCCCATAAACTGGATAATAATGATCGGGATCCAGATGGGTAAAAAGTTCTTGGCGGCCGGGCGCTGCGGAATCATAGCGAGAACTGACCAGAAACTTTCCTTTGACTTTCCCTTTTAAGTAATAGGCAGCACGGCCTGCCTGATAAAAACCTTGATGGAATCGGTCGTCTCTTCCCACCGTTTCCAAATTTCCATTAAAAATATTTGCACCGAGCTCTTCTTCGCCAAGCGCTACCAAAAAGAATGACGTATCTTTGACAGGAACTTCTTCACGATAAGTGACTGTCTTCCCATCTTCATTTTTCGCGCGGATTTGAACAGGCTGGGTACCGGAATCCGTAAAGATCTCTGTTTCGAAAGTGCCGTCTTGATTTACTTTTACTGTTTTTCCATTCACTTCAACCTGATTTTGAGGAAGCGTCGTTCCTCGGACCAAAATAGAAGGCTTCCCAACAACGGGAATGCTCCGCCTTCCGCTCCGCTCAATGTTGGTGAAACCAGTTGCAGGTTCTTCAATTTCCGGACGATCGCTCGCTGGATCAAGTTTGCTGACTGCTTTAAAAAACTGAAGCGAGGTCCAATCCTCATACCCATTCTTATCCTTCACAATCAGCCGGTAGGCATAAACACCGGGTTCAATCAATTTGTGGGTCTTCGCAAGACCGGACCAAGAAGCTTGAACGGGCGGCGCGCCAAGCCCATAACCAGTCCAAATTTCGTTCCCTTGCTCGTCTTTGACCTCAACCCGCCAGCCGGTGATCACGCTGGCATAGTTGATATCAATCGAAAAGGTAGGATTTTGTTCAAGAAGTCCTTGTCCAATTCTTAGAATGCTCGGCTCCATTTGAACACCAAGTCTTGGCTTCACAAAATCATTGGATTGACTTACCATCACATCAAGCTCTTCCTTATAATTCTCAGAAACTTTTGAATCTGGAAGCTTCACTGCAAAATCAGCTTTATTCATTAAGCCATCGGTTGTTTTGATGAGCAATGTTTCTTCCGTAACAAATTTTGTTCCTTGAGGAAGTGAGTGTCCATCAATCTTGACCAAGTGCCGGCCCGGTTGAACACCAGGAATGTGATATTTACCGTCCCGGTCAGTTTTAATCACAATTCCTTCTTCAGTTGCAAGACGCACACTCGGGATTCCTTTCTCGCCTTCATCTTGAATGCCGTTTTCGTTTCGGTCGTCAAACACTTTTCCAATCACAGTCCCTTCATCAAAGAAAGGATCTGCGATCACTTTAATCGAAATACTGCGCGTTTGTGACAACAGCAAGAGGTCGGCCGTGGTGTCTCGCGCATAAAGCTTGATTGTATAAGTGTGACCAATCACAGCGCCTGGTGAAACAACGATCAAAAAAGAAAGGTTTCGATCATCCTTCGCGCCAATGGTTCCAAGGTTAAAATACCGCGCGCCAAAACCCTCGTAATTTGGAATTTCATTATTAAGTCGCGTGCCATCATCCAAAATATTCAAACCGTTTGGAACATGAACAACCAGTTGCACATTATTTTGCGCAACAAGTGTCTGATTGAATAAATTAATCGTGACAAACGAAGCACCTCCTTTAGGAACGCGGTTCTTCGTTGCTTCGACACCAAGTTCGATCGGAAAACCGCTTACCGTTCCACTCATATTATCGAAAACAACATCATTGGTATCATCAGATGTACCGCAACGATCCAAAGTAAAAACAACTCGATCAGTTCCAGCGGGAGCTCGACCAGAAATCGTAAACTTCGTAAATGTAGAAGCGTTGCCGGTGTTGATGCAATCACTCGTAACAGTACTAATCAAAGCATCGCTGTCACCTGTGATTTCTTTAAACTCGATCTTCATATGACCACCGGTTGTCGCAATGTTTGTCATGTTCGAGATTGCAAATCCACTGAACGATACGAAATCCCCAGAGTGAGTGTCGTTAACCACTTGAAAAGTAAATGCTGCATCAGCTGGTGGAGCGTGAACAATCGAAACGCCGAAGGAACCATCTGGGAAACTCGATCCTAATCCCAAAGCAGAAAGATCAGAAGTGCTAATTCGAACTGCGCGATTCGTATTGTCCCAATTTCCTGAATCAGCGCCACCGCTTCCGAGCGCTTCTTCAAAAGAAGCATTTCCCAAAACATTGGGACGCGACACACGAGTGGCATACGCGGAGGGGAGAGATGAAAACAAAACAACAATCACTACCAACGCGAAAATTAACCCCCCCTCACCCAACCCTCTCCCCATTTTGGGGAGAGGGAAAGGGTGAGGGGAATTCTGCGCAAACTTTTTGGTATTTTTCATCATCAATACCGTTTATATGAAATATTGATACCGAACCGAAGATCGCGATTTGATGTGTCAACCGGTGTATTGGCAGAAGGCCAGATAACGCCTCCAATTCCAACGTATTCAAAGAAGATTTTGGTTTTAAAAAGCCATTCATTTTCTGAAAACTGGTAACTGCGAAACGGCATGAGCCGAAGACCAGCCGCTGTAAAATA
Source organism: Candidatus Omnitrophota bacterium (assembly GCA_016206995.1). GTDB lineage: Bacteria > Omnitrophota > Omnitrophia > Omnitrophales > Abzuiibacteriaceae > JACQQN01. Next base: position 4,791 of record JACQQN010000179.1, read on the forward strand.
TTGATTTTGATAATGAAGTGGATGATTTGGGTTTGACACATGTTCAAAACGTACGTACGGCATGAAATGAAGGCTGTCATTGACGGGATTCGGCGGCAAAGGAATTGTCGGCCAATCAACCCCCAGAACAATAGAACTATTCAAAATAAAAGAACTGTAGTTTTTAATGGAAGAGAAGTTGGTGTGTTCAAAGTGATAGGTTCCATAATATTCTCCCCAAATAAAATCATGGACGTAATCACTAATTCGTTTTCGAATGGGGTGATTGCCAAGCGTGGGGAGATCAAGGCCCCATTCATAAAAAATGTCAACGCCTGCACGAAAATCGGTGCTTTTGCTTCCCGTAATTTCGTCTTTAATATTTTCACGTTCCATGTACTGTGCAAACAATCGATAATTCCTTGCAAAATTGAGGAGCGGAATTCCCCACGGCCTGTAATTTTGGAGGGTGGCACTTCGGATGAATGGGTACCATTCAATACCACCAATTAATTGAAGGTTTGATTTGTAATCAGGACCATTTGATTCAAGAGTGGGCGTCACTTCAACGTAAGGATCAAATGTTGTCCCCCATGGACCCCAAATTCCCTTCAGCACAAGCCGGTTCGTCCAATAGCCAACCTGCGCAAGATATTCATCGCGCTCCAAATTTGTAAACCGAAAACTCGATTCACCAAATGATTGCCAAAGAATCCGCTCACCCCACGGAGAATCTCGCGTGTGAAAAGGGCCATAGAGTTTTTCTCCGACATCAAGCCAATCCATTACTTTGATTGCAAAATCTTCTTCACGCTCAAAACGAGCTTTTGCTTCTTGAGGTGTTTCTGCTTTGGGTTCTGCCGGCGCGAACTCATCAATTAAATCAATGGCTCGTTTAAAATCACCGCCATTTCCTTCGATAGCAGTTTTTGTGGAGAC
>JACQQN010000171.1 GCA_016206995.1 Candidatus Omnitrophota bacterium
TTTGCGAGGGTTATCAAAAGTTGATCGATGAACATTTAAAGAGTTTGGGCCGGTACGTGGTTTTTAATCCGAGTGCAAGCACGCCTTCTAAAATATGGCCCGCTGAATACTTTGCACAAGTTGCCTCAGATTTATTCAAGAAATATGACGTGATCCCTGTGATTATCGGTGGAAAAGAAGATGCTCAATACAGTGATGCGATGAAGAAGTATATGAATGGGATCGCGATTGATTTTACCGGGAAGCTTGGAATTGGTGCGCTTGCATGGCTTTTAAAAAAGGCGCTGCTTTTTATTTCAAATGACACAGGACCTGTACATGTGGCGGCTAGTTTGGGAACGCCTGTGATTTCTATTTTTTTAAGGAATGTGCCAGGGCTCGGTCCTACGCGATGGCAGCCGCTTGGCGCGAAAACGCGCTATCTTTTGGAAGAAATTGTCATGACCCCCGACATGGCAAATCACGCGACTATTGAACGCGCTCAAATTCGTACGCTCACTCCTGAAGCGATTGAAAAAATTGTTGAAGAAGAAGGATGGCTTTCTCGTGACAAAGTCCAACTTTGAGCGGGTGTTGATTGTTCATCCTTTTGGCATTGGGGATGCTTTATTTATTACACCGATCATTCGAGCGCTTCATGAATCTGGTACTCAGAAAATCGATCTTGTGTTAGGAAGCCGGACGCGGGAACTTTTTGAAACTAATCTTTATATCAACCAAATCTTTGTGGTTGATCGTGACCGCATTCGAGCACAATCCGGATTCCAAAACTTCCGTGAAGTCAGTGCATTATTACGTATGCTTCGCGGAAATCAATATAACCTTCTGATTGATTTCTCTCTAGCGCGACAGTATGCATGCTTTGCATTTTTGTTTCTGAACATTCCAAATCGGGTTGGTTTTTCTTACAAAACCCGTGGAATTTTTCTCAACCAGCGTATTCCACTTAACGAAGGTTTTAGCCGTAAGCATGTGGTGGAATATTACTTAGACTTGCTTGATTTAATTTCAGTGCCGCGATCAGCGGGTAGGCTTGAAATTTTTCTAACGAGCGGGGATGAAAGAGAAGCAGAAGAGATTCTTAAAGAAACAAATTCGACACGAAATACTTCCTATTTAGTTGTAGCGCCTGGTGGTGGTGAATCGTGGGGGAAAGATGCGCGCCTTAAGAGATGGCCAAATCCTTATTTCTTTCAATTGATTCAAAAGATCAAAGAAGAAAATGCCGTTTCTTTTGAAAAAGTTTTCATTTTAGGTGGAAAAAGTGAGTGGCAATTAGGGGAATCTCTTATGAAATTTCAGCCCAATCAATTTCACAATTTGTGCGGCAAAACATCTTTGCGGGGATCTGCTGCTATTTTAAAACATGCGCAGCTTCTTCTTGCGAATGACGGCGGTCTGGTACATCTAGCATCTGCTGTGGGTACGCCGACCCTTGCGCTTTTTGGTCCTGTTGATCCAAAAGTCTATGGACCTTATCCGCCCACTGCTGAACGAATAGCAGTGACGAGTGATGGTCCTGAGTGCCGTCCGTGTTATCAACGGATGAGATACAATGCAAATTGTGAGCACATTCATTGCTTGACAGAACTCGCACCAGATTTTGTTTTTGAAAAAGCGAAACAGGCAGATTTTTTTAACGCTTCACAAAATGCAACTAGGAAACCATGACAAATTCTTCAGTCCAACAAAAATTATTTGCGCTCGGTCTTACTTTTCTGTTGATGACAGGCTGTGTTCATCATCCACAAATTCAGAAGCAAGAGCTTCCTTCACGACTCGAAAAAGCGAAATTCACAATTCCGCTCGGCGAACACATGAAATTCAGCATCCGGCTGCTTGGGGTCGAGTTGGGGGCAGCTGATGTATGGGTGAAGGAAATTGTGAAAGTGAGAGACCGCGATGCGTATCACATTGTGGTAAAAGTACGTTCTAAGAAGTGGGTCGATTTGATTTATCCTGTGGATGATGAACACCACAGTTACATTGACGCCGAGCATTTTCACTCGCTCCGCTACGATCGAAGAGGAAGGCAAGGGGATTATCGCGTGGATGAAGTGATTGATTATGATCAAGTCAATCACAAGGCGCGTTACGAATCAAGAAGAAGTGGTGACATTAAAGAAATGCTCATTCCTAAAGATGTCCATGACCAAGTTTCGTGTACTTTTTGGTTCCGGGTACAGCCGATGAAGCCTGGGGATAAAATTGAAATTCCCATCAATATCGACGAGAAAAATTGGAAGTTGGAAGTCGAGGTGCAGGCGATTGAAGAGCTTAATATTGATGGTTTTGGGAAAATTCATGCGATTCGCGCAGAACCTTTTGCGCGTTTTCAGGGACTTTTTGTCCGGCGTGGTCGTGCGTGGGGTTGGATGAGTGCTGATGAGAGGCGAATTCCTCTCCTCATGAAAACCAGGATCCCAGTTCTCGGAGCTATTAATATGGTCCTGGTGGAGTATGAGTTGGGTGATTACAAAGTGAGAGCTTAGAAATTTCTAATGAAAATTCTCAAGATTTTTTTGTCAATCGGTGTTGTTTTGTTTATGGTTTTTGTTGCTTTTTTATGGTTCCAACGTAAGCCAGTTTCAGTTTTGATGTATCACTTTGTGGACACAAAAGAAGCTGCGCGTGAAAATACGCTTATTGTTTCCAAAGAAACTTTTCAAAGGCAGATCGATTGGCTTCAGTCGTGGGGATACCGTATTTACTCATTAAATGAATTTGCTGCATGGGTAGGAAAGAACAAGGGAAAACTAAAAAGGGGTGTTGTTCTTACGTTTGATGACGGGAACCGCGATTTTCCGGAACGCGTGTTTCCAATTTTGAATCGAGAACAAGTTCCGGTCTCCGTTTTCTTAATTTGGCAAAATTTGTCTAAGGAAGAAATGGGAAGTATGTCGATTGATCAGGCAAAAGAATTAATCAAAA
>JACQQN010000168.1 GCA_016206995.1 Candidatus Omnitrophota bacterium
AAGTGGGAACCACGTGCTCAGATGGAGAGTTTTGTACCGATGGCGAAGTCTGTCAAACCGATGGAACTTGCGGCGGCCCCACAACCCCTCACGCATGTCCCGGCACCCCAGGCCAATGCATGAAAATGAGCTGCAATGAAACGGATGACCGATGTGAAGTTATTCCACATGCTGCAATGAATGGAACTGTTTGTGCGCCTGGTGATTCCGCCGAATGCCTAGAAGCAGATATTTGTCAGAATGGCGTCTGTGTCGATGGTGGTCGTACGGTCGGATGCTGTGTTAATAATGCAGAGTGCAATGATCAAAGTGTTTGTACGGATAACGTGTGCAATTTGCAAACTCATCGCTGTGAATTTCCATCAGTTGTTTGTAATGACAATGACGCCTGCACGCGTGATTCGTGCAATTCAACTGACACCGATGGGAGTCCGTGCGTTTTTACGAGGGATAATTCTCTCCCAGGTTGTGGGGATATTATTATTGGTGGGGGAGGTGGAATTATTGCAAATATTCAGCCTGAGGGTTTGATTGGTGGCTACGGGGAAGAATACAGCGCTCCTATTTCTCAAGAAGTTGTTGGAGGTGCTCGAGGCTCTCCGATCATGTGGTATCATTCACCAGAGGGAACCGGAGCAGAAGGTTGGCCCGGTTATCACCGCATCACAGAAATGTTGTTGGGTGGACCGATTTTGGTCAGTATGGGTTTGAAAGATTTTAAACCTACCTCATTTCGTTTTGCTTCCTTCGGAGCGCAAGCCATGAGCGGAAAATTTGCGAGTAAAACTTCCTCTTCACAAGGTAAATCCCATTTTGTTAAATCAACAGAATCTCAAAGCCAGCTGCTTGTCCAAAAAACAGAAAATGCGACCGCGGGAACTGCAGAAAAGAAATCATTTTGGCGCCGAATTCAAAATTACATTGGGTCGATTATTGATCAAATTATTGTTAGTGCTTCCGTAAAAAGAGATTAACAATTTTCCTCTATTTTTATCCTCAATAAGTCATTGCTTTCATTCTTTAAGTTGCTGACCGTTTATTCGTAGTTTGAATCCTAATATAGTTAAAAAAAATGATAAAAATTTAACTATCCCCTTTAAAATAATAACCATACATGGCACAATTTAGTCAGCATGAGACTTTGGGATGGGAAGCGCGATTGATAGTAAATTTCTCAACTGAGCAGAAGATAAGAGATGCGACATAAAAAACAAAAAACATATGAAATAGAAAAAATGATTCCTTTGCATTTTTACTTTGCGTTTTTACTTAGTGCTTTTCAAAACTTTAGAATAGCATCACGAAAAGTAATTACCATCCTTCTAACACTTGCCTTTCTTTTGACACAATCAATCATCCCAAGTTCTCTGAACGTGATTGCATTGGATGATTCAAACCGTGCTCAAATCATCTATGTTGATTCGCAATTAGCCGATGCCCAGTGCTCGCCATTTTATTCGGTTTCAGAAAGAAAGCTCAGTGGAAGTGAAATTGGCTGCGGGGATATTGCAGAAGCGCTTAATTTTGTGCGCATGAAACCAGCAAACTCAAGCCTCATTTTACTTCGAGATGGGAAATATTCCATTGAAGAATCTCTCTTGATTCTGGAGTCAAATTTAACGCTTGGAAAATATGAGAAAGATGAAGGAAAAGTTGTTTTGACGTATGAACCTCCGACCAAAACTACAAAAGAGGATTTTCAAGCAGCAATCAAGATTAGTGGTGCGCAAACTACAGTTCGAGATATTAATTTAGTCAATGGTGGAATATCAATCGAAAATGAAGCAAAAAACACCTTGATCCAAAATGTTGGAGCGGTGGGCGGCGAGAGCGGTTTTATTGTTAAGATAGGAGCAACCGGCACTAGAATCGTCAACAGTTATTCGGCGCATCATACGGGTTCAGGGTTTGCAATTTATGGTCCGGCAATTTTAAAAAATGTCGCCGCTTATTCGAATGGTGAATCAGGAATTATTTGGGGTGCAGCGGAAGGATCTGTTTACCGCAGCTCGGTTACAAAAAATCAATACGGAATTACGGTTGAACCTCAGAGTTATGGAAGTTTTACACACGCAGCGGTTTGGGGAAATGGATTAGAAGTTTTGGTGAAAGAGAACGCGAAATTATATTTTACGAATTCAATCATCGGTTTCCATGAGAGCAATCAACCCGCAGTTAAGATTTTAAAGGAAGGCGCAGTTCTTTTTGAAGGGCCTAATTTTATTTACACACCTTTTGATGCTGTGATCCAAGCGGGTGATCAGGAAATCAGCGCGTTTGATATTAACCAACACATTGTTTCGTCCAAGTTAATTCTGAAGCTTTCAAAAGAGACGCAAGCCATTGATCCAGAAATTCGCTCGCTCGAACCATCGGAAGATGAATTCCCGCCAAAATTGTATGAACTTTTACCAAGCAGCCCAGCCATTGATCAAGCAGTTCCACTTGCTCAGGTTACCGGTTTGCAAGATGTTGATCAAAGTGTGATTTCATTATCGAATAATCCAAAGCTGTTTTTTGACAAAGGTGATTCTCTTGTTTTAGGGGAAGGAGAAATTAAATCAATTCAAGAAATCAATTCAGATCAAACAGTACGTCTTGATGAATCAATTCTTGGTTTTGTTGGTTCCAGCGTTTATTCATCGTCCGACGGTGTTTTACCGGATAATGATTTGGGCGCTGCGGAATCAGGAAATGGTGGTGCGCCACGGGCGGAATGTGTTATTGAAAGTGCTTCTTGTGATGATGGAAATCCATGTACGGAAAATGACATTTGTGTTTTAGGAGTTTGTGTAGGGTACAGAGTGTCATGTCAATTAGGGTATGCATGCAATCGACAAACTGGACAGTGCCAAATCTCAGGTCTTGGATGTGCCCATGTTTGTTTAAGTTCTACAAACAATCCTTGCATCAGAGACACGTGCTTTGGCAATCAAGCATGTTACCCTTATATTGGCCCACCAGGTGCACCTTGCAGCGATCGCGAAGTGTGTAATGGTGATGAGCTTTGCGATCTTGTTGGTCACTGTTTGCCAGGAGCCCCTCCGAGTTGTGATGATGGCAATATATGTACAACCGACTCGTGTCAATTTGGAGGTGTTGGTTGCCGAAATGTACCGATTACACCGTGCATTATCAACGAACCTCCAGTTATTGAGGTAATTAACGGCGTAGATGTGATCAATCAAGATTCTAACATTCCGGTAATAGTGCGAGCTCGCGAAGGGACTCCATTAACGTTTGGTGTGCGCGCGCGTGATCCTAATGTAACTGATCAACAAGTAACGCAGCAAATGCAAGGAATGCCGGCAGGAGCAGGCTTTAATGTATCTATTTCTGGTAACCCCTCTACCTATATACTTAGTTGGGCAACACCTATAGCTGGCACTTATGACCTTGTGGTAGAGGCAAGCGATGGAAGGCTAACTGATTCGCAACGCATCCGAATAGAATGCGATCAGTGCGATTATGATTATCAGTGCGTTGATCCTAATCCAATGGATTGCGTACGAACTTTTTGTAAATTACCGGAACATCTATGCTCTTACGAAGCAGAACCAATCACAAAAGAATGCGACGATGGCATCCCTAATCAAATTTGCCAAGCACCAGATCATTGTTCTGGGTTGAATGATTACAGATGTCTTCCTGGAGGATCCATTCCTGGTTGCTGCACGAGTGATACGCAATGTCCCGACAACCCTCAAACCCCATGCAAAGATTCTTATTGTGATACGCAAATA
>JACQQN010000175.1 GCA_016206995.1 Candidatus Omnitrophota bacterium
CTTTCTTTAATCCGTTCGCCTTGATAAGTAAACGCGAGCTGAGCGCCATGATTAGAAAGAGCTTGCGCAATTGACCACGCAATACTTCTTTTGTTTGCAACGCCTAAAACCAAAGCCTTTTTGCCTTTAAGAAGATTAGAAGAAACAACCAATTTTTCAGCTGCTGTTTCAGGAATTGACATCACACGCTCCTTTATTTTTAGTGGTGCTACGAAAGTATATCAAAATAAATGAAGCTGACAAGTCAGAAAATAGCCGCGCTGCTCGCGTTCAACCTGCGAGTTGATCACAAATTCCTTGTGTTTGGATTCTTTTTCTGTAACATAGTTGATCATCATGAGCGACAAACCAAACATCCTCGTCCTTGACCTTGAAACGCAGAAAACTTTTGATGAAGTCGGGCGTCAAAATATCCACAAACTCAAAGTTTCCGTCGTCGGCATCTTTGATTACCAAACAGAAAACTACCAAGCTTACGAAGAAAATCAAATTCACGCGCTCGAAGAACGGTTGAAATCCGTTGATCTCTTGATCGGTTTTAACATTCGCCGGTTTGACATGGTGGTTTTGCAGCCGTATCTCTTTTTGTCTGTCGAAACACTTCCTGTTTTAGATCTTCTTGAAGAAATCGAACGAGTCCGTGGGCATCGAGTGAGCCTCCAAAGTGTTGCACAGGCCACGCTTGATATTACAAAAACAGGACAAGGGCTTGATGCAGTTGCGTTGTTTAGGCGAGGGCAAATGGATACGCTCAAAGATTATTGTTTGAATGATGTTAAACTGACAAAAGAAATTTTCGAATATGGAAAAAAGAACGGGAAAGTTTATTTCATTTCAAATCGAGACTGGAAAAGATACGAGATTCCGATTGAATGGGGAGAACACACAACAGCAAAGAAACAAAATGATTTCCCGACCAGTTTGTTTTAGTTTTCCATGAATAACATCCTTCTTGTTTTCTCAAGCGATGTGGGTGCGCGTTTACAAATCCAAACGCTTGCAAAAAAAGAGCTCATCGATTGTTTTTTTCTTTCCTATGGCGATCACGTGGCTGATATGGTGAAACGTCTTGAACCCTTTTTTCTGATTATCGATTTTACTTCTGAAGGAGCTCAGTGGTCGATCAAACACTTAAGCGAGATCAAATCAAGATATTCAACCCTCCGGATTATCGGACTGGTAGGGCCAGAAGTGGGCGAGGGCGATATTACCAGATTTGAGAGATCAGGCTGTGATACCATCCTTGCCAAAGATTCACTAATGCAACAATTGCCGTTGATTCTTGGAGCTCGTCTTTAGCTCACCTTTTAAGTTTCAGCTAAAATAATCGTAAGTCATTATCAATAAATAAGATAAGCGTATTCAAACAAACCCACAATGTTGACGGAAAAAGTCATATATTGTATGATCATTTCCTTTCATAGAAGCAGCCAAAAGGCCCACTCATGAAATTAACCACAAAAAGCGAATACGCACTGATTTGTTTAAAGTATCTTTACGAGCATTCGAATGGGAAACCAATTTCTGTTGCAGAGGTTTCTGAGGAAGAGCGCTTGTCACGAGATTATGTCGAGCAAATTCTAGTCCGGTTGCGACGCGCTGGTTTAATCAAAAGCGTTAAAGGAATCGGAGGTGGTTTTATGCTTGCACGCGAAGCATCTCAAATCACGCTTCTTCAAACCATCGAAGCAGTTGAAGGTGGAACCTTTGAAATCTTTTGCGCACCGAGGCTTCGAGAACGAATTGTTTGTGAACATTTTGATGCTTGTAGCGTCCGACCCGTCTGGCGGAAGCTCAAGCAATTAATTGATGATTTTTGTGGCAGCTTGAGCCTCGAAGCATTATTTGATTCAGAAGATACACTCGAAAAAAAGTTTGATTTGCTTCCTTTCGAGAAGTTAAAACCAATGTTATCTAAAGGGGTTTAAAAGATTTCGATGATTAAGTTACCTATTTACATGGATTGTAATGCAACAACGCCGGTTGATCCGCGTGTGCTCGAAAAAATGCTGCCATATTTTAAAGAAGTTTTCGGCAATGCAGCAAGCAAGAATCACCCTTTCGGGCGTGCCGCGGAAGAGGCTGTCGAGACGGCAAGAAAGAAAATCGCGCGCGCAGTTCATGTTTCTGAGGAATGCGAAGTTATTTTTACAAGCGGCGCAACCGAATCAAATAATTTAGCGATCCAAGGAGTCGCCCGCCAATTTCAGGATCGAGGGAAACACATCATCACATGTGTGATTGAGCACAAATCCGTGCTCGACACTTGCCGCTATCTTGAAACCGGAGGGTTTCAGGTGACGTACCTTCCGGTTGACCGCGAAGGCGTGATTGATCTTCAGCAATTAGAATCGGCGATTACGGATAAAACCATTCTGATTTCAATCATGCATGCCAATAATGAAATTGGAGTCGTGCAGCCTGTGGCTGAAATCGGGCGAATGGCAAAAAAGAAAGGAGTTTTTTTTCATTGTGATGCAGTTCAATCAATTGGGAAAATACCAGTTGATATGCAAGCCTTGAGTGTGGATTTACTGTCGCTTTCAGCTCATAAATTGTATGGCCCAAAAGGGATTGGTGCCTTATGCGTTCGAAAAAGAAATCCGCGTGTCCGACTCACGCCTTTAATTTATGGAGGCGGGCATGAGCAAGGTTTGCGTTCCGGGACGCTAAATGTCCCAGCCATTGTTGGATTTGGCGAAGCGATTGAGATTGCCATGAGAGAAATGGTGGAAGAGTCAAAAAGAATTTTTTTATTCAGAGAAAGTTTGAGAACTCAAATTGTAACGGCTCTTGAACGCGTTTATGTCAATGGCAGTTTGAAACACCGTCTGCCCGGCAATTTGAATTTAAGTTTTCCGTTTGTGGAAGGGGAATCTTTATTAATGGAGTTGAGCGAAAAAGTAGCAGTTTCCACCGGGTCTGCGTGTACCCAGCTGAGCATGGAACCGTCTTATGTTCTCAAGGCGCTTGGAATCGGAGAAAATTTGGTGCATACATCCATCCGATTTGGTTTGGGTCGGTTTACAACCGAAGAAGAAGTGAATTTTGTTGCAAACTATGTCGTCACAATAGTGAAGCGGCTTCGCGAGTTATCTCCGATTTATCAAGTTGCGAGAGTTGAAAAAACACGTGCTGCGGTTTGAGTTCGATTTGGGGGGGATAGATTATGATTCAATTAACACAGGAAGCAATTAAAGAAACCAAGCGTCTTTTAAGCAAACAAAACAAGCCTGAGTTTGGCTTGCGGCTTGGGGTTCGTGGTGGGGGGTGCTCAGGGCTTTCTTACCAATTGAGTTTTACTGCAAAACAAGCTAATGATAATGAGTTTGAATTTGAAGGCATCAAAGTATTTGTCGATCCAAAAAGCTCCCTTTATTTGAATGGCATCACGCTTGATTTTACAGATGCTCTTGAAAGCCGCGGTTTTAAATTTGTTAATCCGAATGCTCAAAAATCTTGCGGTTGCGGCGAATCATTTTCAGTTTGAGAGTGGTTTCAAAAAGAGGCAGGTTGCTTTTATTGATGGCGGAAGCGGCTCGTCTTTTTTTGAGAGGCACTCGTGAAAAATTTCTGTTCCAAGTTAGCCGCTTTTGCAAGTCTTCTCCTCCTGATTTGGATTCTTTATTACCATTTTTGGGGGCGGCACCTTTATCTCGTCACGGCTTATTGTAATTGCCCCATTTGTGTGAATGTGCCAGAATACCACGACGGTCAGTTTGCAAGCGGGAAGAAAATCTACTGGGGCGGCATCGCAGCTGATCGAAAAATTCCTTTTGGAGCCCAGGTTGAACTTGTTCCGGTGTGGCCGTCTGACTTTAAGAAGATCCATCGTATTTTGCGGAATCGAAAACGATTTCGCGTGGAAGACCGCGGTGGAAAAATTCGCGGGAAGCACATTGATTTGTTTATCCCCAAATTCCTTGGCGGCCACAAGGCTGCTCTTAGGTGGGGGCGGCAGAAAGTGAGAATTCGCATTAATGGAAAATTGGCGGAATGAGCGATTGATCGGGATAGTTTTCAAAATGATCAGTACGATTTCAAAAACTGTCCTTGATTTGGCGAAGGGCGGAGGAATTTATCATGAAAAAAATTGAATGTATTATTCGTCCAGAAAAGTTTGATGGAGTGCACGAAGCGCTGAAACGTTCTGGCGTGGGTGGTATGACTACCTATGAAGTTAAAGGATTCGGAAACCAACGTGCTCGTGGAAGAGGACTTATCAAACGCCTCAAGCTCGAGATTTACGTAGATGATTTTCAGGTTGAGTCGGTGATTGATATTGTGATGAAGAGTGCTAGGACGGGAGCTGGCGAAACCGGCGACGGGAAAATCGCAGTCATTGATTTGGAACGGCTCTATCGAATTCGCACAGGCGAAGAAGGCGCGAAAGCTGTTTAGGCTATTTGAGCGAGCAAGCGCTTAAGTTCTCTAGGATTTTTGATAATTCTTTTAGCCCCCGCTTGCTTTAAGGCTCGCGCTGCTTTTTGAGGAAAGGCGCTAAAGTAAGTAAATCCCCACGGAGTTACATTCATCGTTTTCGCTCTCTTGGCGGTTTGTATGTCATCTGGCAAGTCTCCCACATAGAGGTAGCGAAGTTTTAGTCCAAATTTCTTTCCAATTTCAAGTAACGCAAATGGATGTGGTTTTTTAAATCTCGGGTGAGGAAGGCGGTCAACGGTTACCATTTCTCCAATCCATTTTAAAAGCCCAAATCGTTTAAGCACATAACACGCTTCTTCACGATTCCTTCCCGTTGCGATTCCAATTTTGATTCCACCTCGCGCCAGTTGTTGGAACGTGCCGCTTGGCAAGGCAGGTGTCTCGCGGCGGATGTATTTTGACCAATAAAGTTTTTGAAAAAGCTTCTCGATTTTTTTGAGCGAAACTTTGGGATACCGGCCGCACAGACGTTCGATTCCACGCACGAAAAGAGGAGGCTTTACTTTTTGTGCAAAGCTTTTTAAATGAACCAATTTTTTAAGTTCCGCGATGGAGTTTTCTTTTCGTTTTAGGCTTAAGAGATAAAGTAAAAGCCCGTAACAAGCGTCCCAATCGTCATTGAAGCCGCCGAAGAGTTTAAAAATTTCGATATCTTTTTGAGAAAAAAGCGAAATTTTTGACGGCTTAAAATTAAGGAATTGCTCAAGGTATTTTTGAACAGTTTCCCGGATGCAATCCGTGTAAGAAAAACGTGTATCGACAAGCACATTATCAATGTCAAAAATAACGGCGTCAAATCGGTGGTTTTGTTTTTGTTGCATGCCAAATAGTGTAACGTTTCCCACCGCCTTGTTCTAGCCATTTTTCGTGATACAATAAAGTCATGCAGCAGAAAAAGTCGCTTTCACCGAAAGCAAGAATTCGAAGTTTTATCAACGCATTTTCTGGACTCACGGATATGTTAATGACGGAACCCAACGCGTGGGCCCATGCTGCTGCGACAGCATTTGTATTTATCCTTTCATGGTGGCTTCAAATTGATCAACAAAGATTCGCTTTAATTGTCATCGCAGTGGTTGCCGTTTGGGTTGCGGAAGCATTTAACACCGTTCTTGAGCTTATGGTGGATATGGTCACGTCGAAGCAATATTCTACATTAGCAAAGCGCGCGAAGGATATTGCCGCGGCTGCAGTTTTGATTGCTTCGCTCGGCGCCGTTTTGATCGGTCTTGTTATTTTAGGCCCCCCATTATATTTACGAATTTCTTCACTTGGCGCCTAAGATGCGCATTGTGTTCTCTCTTAAGTGGGCGCCGCGAACAGTCCCTTTTTTAAAGGCTTTTAAATCGGCAGAAACTAGAGCGCTTTTTCACAATTATACGAATCGAATTTCAAAATTTGTAGAGTGTCAAATTTCAGGAAACATTGCTCAAGACAAGAATCAAAAAGGGATCTTGAGGAAAACTTGGATTTGTGAGCGGACAGGGCGCGATTTGTCTTCGGAAGCGCTTTCTCAAAAGTTGCAGGGGCTTCTTAATTCAGGGTGTCGGGAACTTCAGATTGTGATTGGTGGAGCCGATGGGTTTTCAACCAAAGAGCGCGAGCTGTTAAAACCTGATTTTCAATGGAGTTTTGGGGCGCTTACCCTTCCGCATGAGCTTGCAGCTGTTGTGGCTTCCGAACAGGTTTACCGGGCGTGGACAATTCTGAAGGGGCTCCCTTATCACACGAAGCATTGATTTCAATATCCGCAGGCCTCAGCAATCAAGAAAAGAGCGGGTTTGACATCTGTAAGGAAAAATTAGAAAATAGATTCCAATTATGACACTCATGACTATTCTCGCGATTTTTGGAGTTATCCTTGTGGCCGCCTTCTTGTTTTGGGCAAAATATTCCTTTGGGCGGTTGATCGAAAAACGTTTTGAGGAAGCAAGCTCAAGGGCGATTCGGGAAAATATTGAAGCGATTCTGGCTATTGCAAGCAGCACACTTGAAGAAAAGACAAAGCAAATTCATGAAACACTTTCTGGGAACGAAAAATCCATCGAGTCATTAGTCGCCCAAGTTCAAGCGCAAGTCAAAAATTATCAGCAAGAAATCAAAACTACTGAACAGGACCGGGCAGTTAAGTTTAACGAAATCCTCACACTCACGTCGCGCCTCACAAGTTCTACGGACAAGCTCAATAGAATCCTAAGCACCAATAATCTTCGAGGCCAATGGGGCGAACGGATTGCGGATGACATCTTAAAATCAACAGGTCTTCTCGAGGGCGTTCATTATCAGAAAAACAAACAGCTGGATACCAATGCGAACCGGCCCGACTTCACGTTTTTCCTGCCGGAAGGGTACAAAATTAATATGGATGTCAAATTTCCGATCACCAATTTAGTCAAAGCCCAGGAAATCGAGGAGCCGTCGGAGCAAAAAAAATATTTGAAAGATTTTGAAACCGATGTGAAAAATCGAATTCAGGAAATTGTAAAACGGGACTATGTCAATCCAGCTGAAAACACGGTCGATTTCGCAATTCTTTTTGTGCCGAGCGAAAGTGTTTATGCCTCCATTCATGCTACCTGCGCTGATTTGTTTGGATATGCGGAAGAAAAGAGAGTGATTCTCGCCGCACCGTTTACGCTCATTGCGATTTTAAAAGTGATTTTGCAATCATTCCGTCATTTTTATTACGAACAGAAAATTCGCGACATTGTAAGTCTAATCGAAAAGTTGGGTGAAGACCTCGTAAGATTCCAGGATCGTTTTTCCGGTTTTGAAACACACATCGAAAAAATGCGGCAAGCGTACCAGGAAATTGCAAAAACAAGTTTCCAAAAGATTCAGTCGAAAATTGAGCAGATCAAATTGCATCAATCGGGAGCAAGTCAATCTTCGTCCATAAAAGTTTCAGGAGACCGTGAGCAGGACGAATCCCAATCTGCAACACTCATGGCTCGTTGAACCTTCCGTATGAAATTTACAATATCAAATTTTAGAAGAAACAAAGCAAAATTTTGCAAGTTTACAATGCTTCTTTCTAAAAGCATTTTTTGGCTCATTTTCTTTGGACTTGTTTTGTTCGGAAACGCAAAATTATTAATTGCTCAGGAGGATGAAAAAGTTTATCTTGCTGTTTCCGAATGGGTCAATCAAATGGCAAGTAAGCTTATAGAAGGAGAAGCGCCCGACAAATTATTTTCAATTTATTTTCAAGACATTCCCGTGAATGAAGCGCGCTCTTTGTTTCTCGATCCTCATCAATGGATTCAGGGTGTGGATGAGAAAGAAATTGGCCGTTACATTGGTTCACTTGCTTTTGCTCGTATCAAAGCACCTTTTTTCAGAGTTGCAAACGCGGTTATTGCCTATGAAGCGGAAGCAAAATTTATTCCAGGTATCGTTTCCTCAAAAGTCGTCGAACGGAAGCGGGAATCCAGCGAAAGTGAATTTGTTTTGATTGAGCGTGAACGAGAAATTCCCGTAGCTCTCAAAGCACTCATTGCTCAAGATGGGCGGTATCAAATTGAAAACCGAATTCAAAAAAAAGAAGGAGAGTGGCTTCTCGTCCATCTTCGTTTATCTGATTCCGACCGGGTGTCAGGAAAATGTTTAATGAAAGTGATTGAAGGTTTTGAGTACGTTAAAAACTTGGGTGCGGGCGAGGCGCTTTACCTGTCTGGAGGATTTGCGCTTCCTAATACGGGGTTCCTCAAGGTTGGCAAGAAAAATGGAGACGAAAAGAAACGAAATGGTTTCGGCGGGATCGCCCTTGGTGTTTTGGATAAGGTAGCTCAAAAGCTGGATGTTGGAAGCCATGTGTACCGCATCACAACCCAAGCCGTTCTTGAAGGCGCCTATCAAGATGCAGCTGCCGTTATTCAATAGACCACTGATGACCGATGGAAAGACAAGTGGGCTTATCAATTAACCAAAGAAGATTCCAAAACCTTTCACCGAGCAAGCGAGAAGCTTTTACAAAAAGCCAAGAAAAATCAGTGGATCTACTATGAACATCCGATCACTTCTATTCAAGAAAATTCTGCTGAAACGAAGCAAACCGCTTCTTGAGCGGTTCCGTTCTCTTGAAGCATGCATCAAAGTCCAAGAAGAAACACTCCTTGAGCTTATCCAATATGCCAGCAGAACTCGTTTTGGGATGGACCACCATTTTTCATCCATTCGAAATATTTCTGACTATCAGAAAACAGTCCGGTTGAGGAAGTATGAAGATTTTTTTGATGAATATTTTTTACCAGCAAGCCGGGAAGCGGCTGCTCGCTTAAAAATCGAATACAATCCGATTCACACAAGTCCGTACTTAAATGATGTTACGTGGCCCGGCCTTGTTTCTTTTTTCGCTCTTTCTTCAGGGACCACTTCCGGCACTACCAAATTCTTACCGCTTACCAGAGAACTCATGTTCAGTAATTATCAAGCCAGTGTTGATTTGATCACTTTTCGTTTTATGAAGAATCCAGAGACGAAGATTTTAGATGGGAAAACATTTCTTTTGGGTGGAAGTGTTTCTCTGCGCGAAGATTGGAATGGAGAAGTGAAGAGTGGGGACTTGAGCGGAATTCTCGCTGCGAAACTTCCTCGCTTCGCACGAGGTATTTATTTTCCTGGAAAAGAAATTGCGGCCATCTCTTCTTGGGAGGAGAAAATAGAGCGCACGGCTGAAGCAGCTTTGAAAGAGGATATCGGCGTGATTGGGGGCGTCCCAAGCTGGGTGCTTATCTTCCTCGAGAAACTCAACCAAAAAGTGGCGGTGAAAGGAGACTTTAAAAAACTTTGGCCTTCCTTCGAGCTTTTTGTGCATGGAGGCATTTCCTTTGAGCCCTACCAGACTCAATTTGAAAGTTGGTTTGGCCCCGATGTCGATTACCAGGAGGTTTACCCAGCTTCAGAATCATTTATTGCAATTGAAGATCCTGTGGATCACGAGCTCCGGTTGATGGTTCATTATGGAACGTTCTATGAATTTGTACCTGTTAGTGAACTTGGAAGCAGTTCGCCAAAACGTCTTACGCTTGCGGAAGTTGAGGTGGGCCAAAATTACGCTATCGCACTCACGACGAATGGAGGCCTTTGGAGTTACTTGTTGGGTGACACGATCCGATTTATTTCAAAAGATCCCCCCCTCATTAAAATTACAGGCCGAACAAAATTTTTCCTTTCTGCTTTTGGAGAACATTTGATTCAAGAAGAAATCGAAACGGCGCTTGGGAAAGCATGCCAAGCTTATCAAGCGCTTCTGATTGATTTCCATGTCGCACCATTTTTCCCAGACGGGAAAGAAACTCTCGGTTACCATCAGTTCTTGATTGAGTTTGAACGAACACCTTCAGATTTGAAGGCTTTTATTCGGGTTTATGACGAGGTGCTCCAAGCATTAAATGAAGATTACGCAGCTCATCGCACCGGCGGTTTTGGATTAGGAAGTCCTGAGTTTACAATTGTCCCCAAGGGGTTTTTTGTAGGGTGGATGAAAGCAAAGGGCAAAATTGGTGGTCAACACAAGGTGCCGAGAATTTCAGGGGACCGAAACCTCTTGAACGATATGTTCCGCTTTCTTTCCGGCAAGCAAGGCTCGTGACGCTGCTTGATCGAGATCAAATGAGATTAATCGTTTGCCTTCGAGGCGGGCAAACCGCTCAGCTTCCTTGGGTTCGCGGCCAATGAGGAATTCTCGGATTTGTTCGTTCACGAATTGCGCCCGCTCGATTTGAGGGGCATGCCCGCATTTTGGAATCACAATCATTCTTACATTGGAACCATGATCCCGCATTTTCTTAATTGCCTCGTAAGCTTGCCAGATTGGGATGATTTGATCTTCTTCGCCGCAAATGAATAGAATCGGTTGCTTCAGCTCGAGCAGGTTATTGATGATGCAATTTTTTTTAGTGACTTGGGCCATTCTAACAAATCCGAGCCGCCATTTTTTATTTTCAAATCGTTCCTTCAAAATGTCCACAATTTCATCGATCACAAAATCTTTTTTGTTGTAGAAAATCGCAGCAATCATGGCGGCAAGGTTGCGTTTGCTCACGCCGTCAATCACAGGTAAATTTTCATCTCCACCTAGGCCCGAGGGACAAATTAAAACCAGTTTTGATACGAGCTCTGGGTGTTTTGTGGCGAGCGTGACAATTGTTTGGCAACCGCTTGAACTTCCAACGAGGTAGTAAGGTGGGGTTGTTACAAAAGAATCAAGATAAGTTTTCAATCGATCAGCAATCCATGGGACAGAGACTTTTTGAAGTTCTCGGAGATAGTTGTCTGCGCTAAAAAGATACAAATTGGGGACATGGACAAGAAAGTTTTCCGCAAGCGGCCCAGTATTGAAATACCAGCTTTCATATTGCTCCGCAACCCCATTCACCAAAATAATCGGGGGTTTTTTCTTAAAATCCGTTTTGATTAAATGGCGCAGGACTTGCTTGATGAATAAATCAAAGGGGACCCGCTTGCTTTCTATTTTTTTCTGCATACATTCTACGGATAATTGCCTCTTAAAAACAAACCCGTTAAGTTGCAATCACAGAGCTACTATACTATACTCATTATAGATACGCAACGGGTAGGTTTGCGGGAATCTTTGATACAGGGCTTGTTAGGAGCAAAACCCAGGGCATAATCAAGAAAGTATTAATCATTGGATCAACTAATGAACACGTCAATTAAAACTGAAAATGGACGTGATGTTCGGGTGTTGGTAGTGGATGATGAAGAAGAAATCCGTGAGCTCCTGTCTGGTTTTTTGAGAGACACAGGCTTCGAAGTTGCAGTTGCTTGCACCGGAAACGAAGCGTTATCGCAAGCCACGCAATTTTCACCTCATGTGATTTTGCTTGATATTATTCTTCCTGATATTGATGGAATTAGTGTTTATGAAACGTTACGTAAAAATCGGATTCAATCAAAGATTCCAATAGTGTTCTTTAGTGCGCTTGCTGAAAATAGAGCGGTCATGTTCTCAAAACGTATTCGTGGCAGCGCGCCATATTCTTTGATCCCAAAGCCCGTGAGTACTAACTTGTTAATTAAAGAAATTCAGAAATTACTCAACGCTTCGACGAATCATATGGACAGTAATTAATTCCAAACGTTCGAGATCTCGGTGGACATAAAAACCATTCGCTATCACTGCCAAAATTGCGGTAAACATTTTGAATTACGAGAAGAAGAATCTCCAAGGTGCCCTTCTTGTTTTTGGACAAGTTCAATTCGATCACTTGACGAACCGGAAGCATTAGAGCGTAAACCTACTTCCGCTGCGCGACCAACAAGGGACTTTCCATTTAAAATCATGCCAGTTAAGGTGCCAAAAGCTTTCTTTCAGTTTCTTTGGATCGCCATTTTAATCTTGCTAATCGGCAGCGGGTTTTATTATTTGGTTGTAAAAACAAAGCTCGTTCAGAAAATTGGTCAATCAATTTCGAAAAAAAGCAGCACAACGCAAGTTTCTTCTACAGCTTTGAAACCAAAAGCGGCTTCCTCTAACGCCTCTGCACACGCAAAAGCAAGTTTGCCGCTCCTTCTTTCCGAAGAGGAGCGAACAGTGCTCACCAATAAAGAGTCAATCGCCATCCCAAGAAAACTAAGTGAGGATGAAATGGAAATTGTAAACCGTCGGGTCGATTTTCCCATTGACGGTCAAGCGCTGCCCGCGCTTAAATTTTGGAGTGAAAAGGAATTTAAAGATTTCTTAACCACTGAGCAAAAAGCGCGCGGCATCCAATTTTCTTGGGGCTATGAGCATTCTTTGAATAAACTTTTTACAGAACACTATTTGAAAGCAGGTGGGCTTTTTCAGAAAAAAGAAATCGACCCGGCGCAGCAAGAACTTTTTAAAGCCCTTCTTTTCCCAGTTTATTCAAATGACATTCGCTTGCACCGTGCGGTTGCCCTTGTCATGCTTCAAAAATATATCAGCGATGTTCTTGAAAAGGTCAAGGCATTGAACGGTTACACTCTTCAACAAACAGTTGCTCAAGGCCTGAATGATTTGAAGGAAAATTATGATGGCTTCTTTGGAGTCGCGAAACAAAGCAATTGGGATGAAGCGCTTCAATTCATTCAGAGGTTAGAAGACAAAGCGAAACTTCTTGAGACTGAAATCAATCAGTTTGAGGTGAAACCTTCACCCGTGATTTCTCAAATCGATCCGGATATTCAAAGAGGGCTTTCGTTTCATCGAGAAACAGCATCAACTCTTACGAGCAACCTTAATTCAATCTTAGCTGACCTTAGAATTAAGAAAAAGACGCTCGAACAAAACACCTCCAAATCTCTCGAAACAGTCAAAACCAAGTACGAAGCTGCCTTGGTTGCCATTCAGGATCAAAAGTGGCAAGAAGCATTGACTCTTCTTGAGTCGGTGGCGTATCCTCCTGAAGCAGCGGATGACGCCAAGCGAAAAACGGCCGTTCTCTTGAGGTTGGTTGAAAAGCCAAAAACCTAAAACTACAAGAACTTCCCAAACCAAACACCCACTCTTTCGGCTTTATTTTCCTCTTTATCTTGATGCCATAGTGTGTCTTTATGAAAGACGCCTTCAGGTAAAAATTGTTAAAGAAATACCTCGTGCAACCGATGATAGAATGGTAAGAAAAACCCTTAAAAGGGAAGGGGTCTTGATAGAAAAAGATCCCATAAGTGGCTCCAAACCATAGCCCATGAGAAACGGTAGAGGCCTATGGATTTTGGGTAGCTTGATGATCACAGTGTAAGGTAGAAACATAAAAAGGGAGGTAAAATGAAGAAACTAATTTGGTTGATGGTTGTGCTCGTTGCTTTTGCTATGCCATTAGCCTTTGCTGATGAAGCGGCTACAAGCACAAGCGGTGGATTGAGCAAGGTTTCTGAAGCAGCCGATTCTTCCGATTATTTAGTAAAGTTTCCAGGCATGCTGGTGCGTGGGATTGTCCACGTGGTTGCATCGCCATTTGAGCTTTTAAAGAGCATCTTTGATGAAACCAAAGATGGTCAGCCGATAATTGGAACGCTCAAAGGAATTGGGGTTGGTACCATGAACATGACAAGCCGCGCTTTGGTCGGCGCATGGGATATTGCAACTTGCTGGCTTCCCCAATACAACGGTGAAAAACCTCCCGTTGCGAATGTTTTAACGATTTAAGTTTTTAAAGAACCAAGTTTTGATAAGGGGCGGGTTTAAACCCGCCCCTTATTTTTCGCCTTCTTCAATTGCCTCGATCATTCTTGCTCGAACCAAATCGCGGAGTTCTCCATACTGGTCTTCTCGATAGGCCGTTGTCTGAATGGGTTTCAATACTTTAATTTTGCAGCGGATGTTTGGTGAAAATTGGGCACTTCCTTTTTTAATGACCTCACTTGTTCCTGTAAGCGCAATAGGAACAACGGGCTTTCTAGTTTTAATGGCGAGTCGGAAAGCGCCATTCTTAAAAGAACCTAATTTACCTGTAACGCTTCTCGTCCCTTCTGGGAAAATAAGGAGCGACATGTTTCGGTTGAGCCAGTAGAAACATTGATCAAAACTATTTCGGATGCTTTCTTGATTCCCACGAATCAGCCGAACATATTTTAAAGCACTCATCGCCCACCCGAAAAAAGGAATTTTAAAAAGGCTGTCTTTCGCAACCCATTTGAATTGTTTGCCCAAGCAATAAAGAAAAATGATATCACTGAAGCTTGCGTGGTTTGCGGCCAGTACATAACTTTTTCCTTCTTGGATGTAACCTCTTCCTTGGATTTTAATCGACCAAGTGGGATTTAAAAAAGTAATGATTTTCCCCCAGGTGTTTGCAATGCGTTGGCTTGCCCGCCGGTCGGGGTCGATCCATTGAAAGGTGAATGAAACAACGATGATCGATGTTGAGACACCAAGGGTAACCAGAGTAATCAAGATCCAAATTAGGACCGAGTAAATCAATTGGAGTATGTAGCGCATTTTATTGTGGAGTTACAGGGCGGAAGCCCCAAAACTGCTAATATCATATCACTTAAAAAAATGAAAAGGTAGTTTCAAATTTTGCCGTAAATAAAGTCAAAAGTTTGAAGGATCAAATTTCTGCTCAAGCTGTGTGGAGGTTTTTGTGCGTCACCAAAGATGGATGATTGGTTGTTTTAACGTGCTGTTTTTTTCAAGCGTCTTTTTGTTTAACATAGCTTTAGCAGAGAAATCTTTAGAGAATGAAACCACGGAAGAACCCATCGTGCAACCTACGGAAATTAAATCAGGTGAGCTCGCCAATAACTTCGAGAAAGAGAAGACCGAACGCCGGAAAACGTTTTTGAACGAGCTTCGCACCGAAGCAGAAGAATTTCGGAAAAAACTTGACTCAACAAAAGACGAAAAGGAACGAGAGAAGTTGATTGAAGAATTTCGGAAGTCACGCTCTCAAAAAGTTGAAGCGCTTATGAAAAGCGAAAAGGAAATGCAACCGGGCGCCCCCGTAGCGCCTGCACCCTCCGAAGCGGAAAAGAATGAATCCAGTCAAGGGAGCTAGAATCGAGAAACCCGTCCAATTTCCCACAAGTTTTTTTTGGGGCGCCGCGACTTCAGCACATCAAGTTGAAGGGGGAAACCGCCTTAATGATTGGTGGGAGTGGGAAGAGAAACAAATTCTAAAAACGCCCTCGCTTGCTGCTTGTGAACATTACGAACGTTTTGAATCTGATTTTGATCTTGCAAAAAACCTTGGGCATAATGCCCATCGATTTTCAATTGAGTGGAGCAGGCTTGAGCCAGAAAAAAATCGGTGGAATGAAAAAGAATTTGCTCACTACCACGCAGTTCTTGATGCTTTAATCAAACGGAAAATCGAACCGATCGTGACGCTGCATCACTTTACACTTCCTGCCTGGCTCGCCAGAGACGGCGGTTTTGAAAATCCAAGAATCGTTGATTATTTTGGGTATTATGCGAGAAAAGTAGTAGAAGCATTTGGATCAAAAGTAAAATACTGGGTTACGATTAACGAACCAATGGTTTTTTTATTTAAAGGTTACTTGGTGGGCGAGTGGCCACCAGGACTTCGCTCTTCCAGAAGGGCACTGAAAGCACTTCGTCATTTGATATTGGCGCACATCCGGGCATACCAGGCAATTCACCATTATGCACAAGCCCATCATGATGTTAAAAAACCAATTGTAGGATTCGCTCAGCACGTCGCTCGTTTTTCGCCATGCTCTCCAGGCGCATGGCGAGACCGTTTATCAGCTTGGCTTCGGCAATTTTTTTCAAACCACTTGATTTTAAAAGCGCTCCACAGCGGATTTTTATTTTTCCCGGGAATTTACTGCGAGCCGCTCCCCATGCGGCGAAGTTTTGATTTCTTGGGTTTGAATTATTACACCCGGCATTTTGTTCATTTTAAGAATTTCGAATTTCCTGGAATTCTTGGAGATGAATGCAATGTAGAACATCATAAGACAGCAGGGCCGCGCAACGACATGGGATGGGAAATTTATCCGAAAGGACTTTTCGATTTGCTACTTGAAATGAAACAATATCAAGTTCCTATCATGATTTTGGAAAACGGGATTTGTACTGGTGACGACGCTACGCGCACAGAATTTATTCGAAGGCATCTTTTAGAAATCGCGCATGCGATGGAAAAACATGTTCCTGTGGCGGGCTATTTATATTGGTCACTTCTTGATAACTTCGAGTGGGAACATGGTTTCAGGCCTCGGTTTGGTATCATTGAGGTTGATTACCAAACTCAAGAAAGGCGGATTCGCGGAAGCGCTCAGTACTTTTCTGAAATTTGTAAAACCGCGATCATCCTGCCCTAAGTCTCTACGCTTAAAATAGGAAATCCAACCTTTTTTCGTCACCAGCCTCATTTATTTCTTAAGTCATTTATTTATAGTAACTTACGATCGTTTTCTTTCTTAATCTAGAATCATTCGTTTCCTTGAATTTTTTCCCTTTATCGAGTAGAATTCCACATAGTATTTTAAC
>JACQQN010000018.1 GCA_016206995.1 Candidatus Omnitrophota bacterium
AAATGGATGGATCACGGAAGAATTTTAGAGCCTGCTCGCCGCATTGGTGAAAAGCGAGAGGTAATATCGTGGAAAGAGTTATTGCCAGAAATTTCAAACCAATTTCAAAATTTAGCGAAGAAAAATCAAAAATCTGTGGCTGTATTATTATCACCGCAAATGTCTAACGAAGCGCTTTATCTTGCAAAAAAGTTATTTGTGGAAGCGCTGGGCATTCAAAATGTGTGTCTCGTTTCTCCAAACAAAGAAGGTTTTCAAGATGAGTTTTTAATTCGCGCGGATAAAAATCCGAATCGAAAAGGAGCAGAAATTCTCGGGTTTTTGGAATCTGAGAGTAAAACCAACGCAATTATCGACCAAGCTTTAAAAGGCGAGCTCGAAGCGCTTTATCTTTTTGGACAAGATCTTGTTTCGCTCATGCCGCACCGAAATATAGCGGATGCGCTTAAAAAACTAGAATTAGTTATTTTTCAAGGAACCAATACAAATCTCACTTCAGAAATTTGTGAATTTGTTCTCCCCAGCGCGGCGCATATTGAAACAGAGGGAAGTTTTACGAATTTTGAAGGAAAAGTCCAGCGCTTTTTCCAAGCACTTCTGCCCATTGGAAATTCGAAATCAGATGTGGAAATCTTCATCCAAATCGCAAAAGAAATGAATCTTGGCTGCCCTAGCGCTACTCCGGGACAAAAATTAAACTCTAACCAAAGCGCTAGGGCTGTCATGACTTCCCATGGAGTTTCATCGGTTAGTCATGGCTGGACTTATTTTAATCAAGACGACGTGTGGGTTGAAATGCGAAGCCAAATTTCTCAATTTCAAATTTCCCCTCACCCTCCCCTCTCCCCACAAGGGGGAGAGGATAAAGGTGAGGGGGGAAGTGCAAAAAATTTATCATCATGGAACACATTGTAATTCCTGCGTTTTTATCTCTTTTTGTGCTTGTGAACGTCATTAATTTAGCGGCGCTTCACACATGGCTTGAGCGAAAACAAAGCGCTGTCATGCAAGACCGAATTGGTGCGAACCGCGCAAAAATATTTGGCTTGAGTTTGTTTGGTCTTTTTCATCCCATTGCAGATACCATTAAAATGTTTCTGAAAGAAGATTTTATCCCGCCTTCCGGAAATCGGTTGCTTCACACGTTAGCACCGTGTCTTTCCATGTTTTTTGGGCTCGTGGCGTTTGCTGCAATTCCGTTTGGAAATACAATTGAAATTGGCGGGCACGTCATTAATTTGCAAGTTGCAAATTTGAATGTTGCGCTTCTTTACATTTTTGCAATTATGTCCATGGGTGTCTACGGCGTTGTTCTTGCTGGGTTTTCTTCCAATAATAATTATTCATTAATCGGAGGCCTCCGCGCGTCTTCACAAATGATTTCCTATGAAATTGCACTTGGCCTCACGGTGATGGGACTTGTTTTAATTTATGGAACCATTGATCTTCAAAAAATGGTTCACGCACAAGGAAATTATTGGTTCGGGTGGCTTCCTGCCTGGGGCGTTTTTCTTCAACCGCTCGGACTCTTTCTTTTTTTAGCAGCTGGGCTCGCTGAAACGAAGCGCACCCCTTATGATGTTCCAGAGGGCGAGTCAGAAATTGTCGGCTATTTTGTGGAGTACAGCGGAATGAAATTCGGGATGTTTTTTTTCGCCGATTATCTGGAAACGATTTTGATTGCTTCGCTCACTACCACCCTTTTTTTCGGCGGCTGGCAAGTTCCATGGCTTCAAGCGGATGGTTTTCACTTTCCGTGGGGCGGCGGGATGTTACTTTCATCGTTCACGGTTTCGTTGTTGCAAGTTGCTAGTTTTAGTGTGAAAGTTCTTTTCTTTTGCTGGCTTTTTATGACAGTTCGCTGGACACTTCCGCGTTTTCGTTATGATCAATTGATTAACTTTGGCTGGAAAATTTTGTTTCCACTTTCTATTTTGAATTTATTTGTAACTGCGATTGTTGTGTTGGTGTTTAAATTATGATGATTACCAAAAGGGGACAGGTCTTTTTTTGGTCAACACAAGCAAGACCTGTCCCCTTTTGAATGCGCATATGATTAAAACCAAAATAATCCATCAACCAAAACAGACGCTTTTCGAGCGGTTTTATATTTCAGGCATCATCCAAGGCGTCTGGATTACGACGGGCCATTTTGTCCGAAACCTTACGCTCCACATGCTTCACCGAATCGGGCTTTTTAGAAATATCCCTGCAGCGGTAACTGCTCAATATCCTGAAGAGCAAAAGCCGCTTGCTTTAAGAACAAGAACTCGTCACCGACTTACGAAACGTGAAGACGGAAGCCCTCGCTGCGTTGCGTGCATGATGTGCGAAACCGTTTGCCCCGCCAGGTGCATTTATATTGTGGCGGAAGAACATCCTGATCCCAATATCGAAAAGCGGCCTGCCAAGTTTGACATTGATTTGGGGAAATGTGTTTACTGCGGATTTTGCGTGGAAGCTTGCCCGGAAGACGCCATCCGGATGGATACCAAAATTATTGATACTGCTGCTTACAGCCGCCGAGAGATGATGCTTGATATTAATGAGCTTTTGAACCCAAAGCAGCCTATTAAAGCGTGACTTTCTTTACCATCTCAAAAAGTTTCATCTCTTGATGTATCCTTCACGATCGCTTCTTTTTAAAATTCAAATAAAACAACCCAACTAAAAATCAGCTTTTTTGACAACCTTTCTTATCTGTGGCATTGTTTAAATGGGTTAGGAGAAGTTTGGATTTGAAAAATAAGGCATGAAGGGATGTGGTTAGTGTGGCTCAGGAAAGAATATTTATCATTGACGACGATACCGACTTTTTGGAACTTTGCACAAAGCGTCTGGAGCACGTGGGCTATCAAGTGCGCTCATTTGAGAATGCAAGTGACGCCATTAAGGCGATCCGAAATGAGAAACCCGATTTGGTAATTTCCGATATCAAAATGCCAGGCTTGAATGGTCTGGAGGTCTGCGATCTTTTACGAAGCAACAGCTTCACGAAGTATATTCCCATGATTTTAATGACAGGTTATGTTGACAAAAAAGCGTATGTGGAAAGTCTCGATGCCAAACCACTCTTTTTTGTAGCGAAACCTTTTGGCGCGAAGGATTTTCTTGAAACGGTTCGTACCGCCATTGATTCCCCGTTTCACCTCGAAGAGCATTTCTCCAAGTCGTGATTTTCTTCTTGATTGACCTCAAAGCAATTTGTATAACTGTGCATATTGATGGCAAATAAAATATTTGTTTCAATTCTTGTTTTATCGCTGATCGTGATTCCAAGGCTTGCAGCGGAACCTATCCGCGTGGATCACGTCGAAGCAGAGCTTGTTTCTGAGGTGAAATCAATCAAACCCGGTGAACCATTTTGGGTTGCGGTACGTCTTGTGATGGATGAGGGCTGGCACACGTATTGGCAAAATCCGGGCGATTCCGGTTTGGCAACTTCGGTTAAGTGGAAGCTTCCAGAAGGAATGACTGGGGGTCAGCTTGAATGGCCATATCCCAAAAAAATCGAATCCGCTTCTTTTGTGACTTACGGTTATGAAAATGAGGTGCTGCTTTTAACCAAAATGGAACCGGATAACTCGCTTTCGGTTGGAAGTAGCCAAATGATTCAAGCCAAAGTCGACTGGCTTTCTTGTCAGGAAATTTGCGTGCCTGGCTACGTTGATCTTCAGATCACACTTCCGGTTTTTGGGGAAGAAGCCCCCGCTTTTAATCTTGAATGGCAGCCTAAATTTATCGAAACGAAAGAACGTTTACCAGTTCAAGTTAAAGATTGGGGTTTTGATTTTAAAAAAGTTGGTACTCGGCTATTGGGTAAAGTGGTGGTGCCGAATGATGTTGTTCTAGATTGGGGGAAAGTACAATTTTTCCCGCTGGATCAAGGAGTTATCAGTTACGCAGCCCCACAGAAGTTCGGAAAGGGCAAAAGTGAATCTTCCTTTGAGATGGAGCTTTTGCTTCCCGCGACATTTGAAAAACCACTGACAAGGTTGAAAGGCGTTTTAGTTTCGAAGAATGGTTGGTGGACTGGCGACGAGAAACAAGCAGTTTTAATTGACGCACCTGTTCTGGAAATTTCATGGATGGATCACATTCTTGAATCAATTCAATCACGGTTCAAAAAAGGAGACTCGCAATGAACACCGTTACCGAGACTTTACGGCCGCAGCTTCTATCTATTTGGTTTCGCTGGTTTCACCATTCTTCCGTGGGTTTACACTCCCGGCTTTTTGGTAACGGGGTGAAAAAGTTGTTACTAGCAATTTTTTTTGTAACGTTTGGATTAAATCCTTTTGTGTTTGCAGAGGGTGCATCGGTTTCCGAAAAAGCGCCTGATTTTACACTGACAGATACCAATGGGAATGAACATTCCTTGTCCAGTTATCAAGGGAAGTTTGTGGTGCTTGAGTGGAACAATCCAGATTGCCCATTCGTGAAGAAACATTATGGGAGTGGGAACATGCAATCTCTGCAAGGGGATTACACGAGTAAGGGCGTTGTCTGGTTGACAATTAATTCATCAGCAGCAGGGAAGCAAGGGGGTTACA
This sequence comes from Candidatus Omnitrophota bacterium, assembly GCA_016206995.1. Taxonomy (GTDB): domain Bacteria; phylum Omnitrophota; class Omnitrophia; order Omnitrophales; family Abzuiibacteriaceae; genus JACQQN01. Next base: position 4,554 of record JACQQN010000018.1, read on the forward strand.
GTGCCGCTGAAATGAATGAAATGATGAAGAAGAATGGCGCGAAGCAAACTGCAGTTTTGCTGGATCCAGCCGGTGAAGTCGGTAAAAAATACGGCGCCAAAACCACGCCTCACATGTTCGTCATCAATCCCGAAGGTGTATTAATCTATAACGGCGCCATTGATGA
>JACQQN010000184.1 GCA_016206995.1 Candidatus Omnitrophota bacterium
CTCTATATCTTTATTTGATATTGTTTTTATCTTGTTGATACCGTGTAAAACCGTCGCGTGGCCGCGCCCGCCAAAATAATCACCAATCTCTGGTAATGAATGACGCGTCAACTCTCGAGATAGAAACATAGCAATTTGGCGCGGCGTTACAACAGAGCTTGTCCTGCGTTTTGCGCGCAAATCGGAAACCCGAATCCCAAAAAAATCTGAAACGCATTTTTGGATGTGGTCGATGGTGATTTTACTTTGTTCTTCTCTGAAAGCTTCTTTAAGTACATCATGAACCAACGGGATATTAATTGGGGTGTTAGTGAGCGATGAGTAAGCAACAACGCGCACTAACGCACCTTCTAACTCTCTAATATTTGATTTGATTTTTTCGGCGATCAAAAACAACACCTCATCTGCAATTTCAATACCTTGTTCTTCAACTCGCTTGCGCAAAATAGCAACCCGCGTTTCGATGTCTGGTGGTTGGATATCTGCAACCAACCCCCAACCAAATCGAGAGACGAGTCGCTCTTCAAGCCCAGGGATTTCTTTTGGCGGCCGGTCGCTTGTGACCACGATTTGTTTGTGTGCGTCATAGAGTGTGTTGAAGGTATGAAAGAACTCTTCCTGCGTAGATTCTTTTCCCGCAATAAAATGAATATCATCGATTAGTAAAAGATCCGCTGCGCGGTAGCGCTCCCGAAACGCGGGCGTCGACCTAGATTGAATTGCAGAAATAAGTTGATTTGTGAATTTCTCACTCGAAATATAAACCACTTTCAAGTTTTTGCTTTTAGCCAAAACATAATGTGCTATTGCCTGAGCAAGGTGAGTTTTCCCAAGCCCTACGCGCCCATAAATGAATAATGGATTATACTTTTTCGCAAGCTCTTCGGCGACTGCAAGCGACGCAGCATGTGCAAAGCGATTACCAGAACCCACTACAAAATTCTCAAATGTGTACTTTTGATTCAAATCTAAGCCTGACAATTTTCTTTTCTCAATCGGAGGAGCCTCTTTTTGGTGCGCGCTTGGGAAGCGAGTTTCTGGTTGCAGGTTCATCTCAACAACCTCGTAATAAATGGCGGGTTTTTGTCCTATAGTTTCTGTTGCGGCGCTTTGGATTAAAGTTTCATAATGCTCTTTAATCCAATCACCATAGAACTTATCTGGCACATTTAAAGTCAACGTCCCTGGTCCGGCAATTTTGCATGAGATGGGGGCAATCCAAGCGCTGAAACTTTGTTCGCTCAGCTCTTCGCGGATTTTAAGCGCGATTCTTTGCCAAGTCTCATTTGGGGCTAGTGTTTGTGGCGTAGCAGAGTCCATTTTGTTGATAATGTCAAATTTTTATGAACATTTTTTTCTAGTTTAAATTATCATTTATACACAAGTTATCAACAACTTGTAATCAGATAGAATTCAAGCCCTATAAACGAAACACGTCTTGTTAATAAGCCAGCTTCAGCGAAACAGAGGCGTTGAGTTCAACAAAGGTTTATATTTTACCAACGAAGTGCGAAATGTCTATTTCTATTTCGAAAAAATTTTGAAGCGTATTAGAAATATAAAACGCCTGGAGAGAGCCCGTGTTTACTTAAAAGAAAAGTTCTGTTATAATGCGCGCCTTATGAGAAGAACCTATCAACCATCGAAGCGAAAACGCAAAAGAAAGCACGGATTTTTGAAACGATCCTCCACTTCCAAAGGCCGAACCGTTTTAAGAAAACGCAGGCGTAAAGGCCGATGGGAACTTACAAGAGTTTGATCGCCCAATTGAAGCGGGCGTTTTCATTGTTTGCCTTCTTAAGAAATCTCGCATCGAGTTAGTATCTAAATCACATGATTTCAAATTCTTTGCGAAGAGGAGAAAGACTTACCACAAGCTGTGAAATCCGTTCGGTTTTAAAGTCGCAAAATCGAGTTTGCACCGATGGAATTACACTTGCTTGGGGGTTAAGAAAAGATACGGCACTTTCCCACTCACGTTTTTGTGTTGTGATTGGCAAGAAAGCGGTGAAGAACGCGGTCCAAAGAAATCGATTAAGGCGGATCGCGAAGGAATTTTTTAGACTCCACAAAAATAAACTTCGGTTTTCAATTGATGTTGTGGCTCAGATTTCTGATTGTAATTTATTTGGTGATAAAGAGTTGAGTGAGTTGCTAAAGGTGATTTTTAAAAAGGCAAGGTTAATTTGTGATTAAGCGTTTTCTTATTAGTTTAATTCGGTTTTACCAAATCTTGATTTCTCCGCTATTTGGCTCGGCGTGCCGTTTTTATCCTTCCTGCTCTAATTACGCGGCCCAAGCCATTAACGAAGAAGGCGCCTTGCGCGGTCTTTGGCTCGCATTAAAGCGTCTGTTGCGCTGTCATCCTTTCACACCAGGCGGTTACGAACCCATTTCTAAACGGTCCTTTGGTAAAGTGTCATGAATCAAGAGAAACGATATTTACTCGCCGCAGCGCTTTCATTTTTGGTTTTAGTTCTTTTTTATACACCTCTTTTTTCTCGGAAGGGGCAAAACACGATTCCTTCGCAAGGAGAGTCTCTCCCAGAATCGCAAAGCCCTTCACAAATACCCGAAAATACAGCAAATACTTTAGAACATTTGCAATTAGAAACTGGAACGCCTGCGCAATTTTATGATTTAGAAAACGCAGCATTCACAATTCAGTTTACAAATAAAGGAGCTGCTGTTTCCGGGCTTACCTTGAAAAACGGCGGAAACGCTGAGGAAGAACTTGTTCAGCTTGTTAGTGCTGCGAAAGGAATCCCGGCGTTTGCTGTAGCGATTCCGAACGAACCCACCTCTCTCGCCCAAGCAGACTTTAAATTGGAACAACTGGATTTAAATCAAAAAACCATTTCGTTCATATACGCGAATGAAACTGGGTTGAGCGTAAGAAAGCGTTATGAGCTTGCTCCAGACAAACCCTCGCTTAAAATTATTTTAGAATTTGAAAATAATTCAGACCGATCGCAGCAAATTCCGCTTGAGTTTGTGAATCGTTTGGATGTCGGCGGTGGGCATAGTAATTATGACCAAGATCAGTGGGAATCTTTCATGGTCCCAAAAATCGGAAAAATCAAAGTTGTTAAAGCAGGCAAAATGAAAAAATCTTCCGTATCTATTTCCGAAACAGTCGAGTGGCAAGCACTCACACGAAAATATTTTGCTGTCATTGTGAAGCCCGATCAAGAGGCTTCTTCTGTTGAGTCAAGATTCATTAACGATAAAGATGGGATTCTTGAAGCGACCCTTCGGTTTCCACCGCAGGAGGTGGCACCGAAAGCCAAACTCGAACGTTCATTTTTGGTTTATGCAGGACCCGAGTATTATGAAGAGCTCAAACCATTTGGTTTTGAAGCAACGCTGACACAAGGTCTGTGGGGCCTGTTTCGTTATTGGCTTTTTCTTTCGCTCCGGTTTTGTGAGAAACTAACGGGAAGTTACGGATTTGCAATTTTACTTCTCACCCTTCTCGTTAAAGTGCTCTTTAGTCCATTTACACACATGAGTTTTGATTCGATGCGGAAGATGCAAACCATCCAGCCAAAATTAAAAGCGATCCAAACGCAATTTAAAAACGATCCTACCCGTTTGAACAAAGAAATGATGGAGCTTTACCGCCGCTACAAAGTAAATCCCATGGGCGGGTGTCTCCCGATGCTGATTCAAATTCCAATTTTCATTGGTTTCTACCAAGTGCTCGCGCAATTTGTGGAGTTAAAGGGCGAAGCGTTTTGGTGGATTAAAGATCTTACGCTTCCCGATCGTTTGGCAAAAATTCCATACCTCGGGTTTGATTTCAATCTTTTACCACTTTTAATGATCGGTACGATGATTTGGCAGCAGAAAGTAACTCCGCAACAAAGCATGGGCTCGCCCGAGCAAGCAAAAATAATGCAGTTTATGCCGATTGTTTTTGGCTTTTTCTTTTATCAACTGCCGGCAGGCCTTGTTCTTTATTGGACCGTGAACAATTTGTTAACGGTGATTCATCAAATGCTGTTTCACCATAAGTCCAAACCTGTTTCCGAAGATTGATTCGCCAATAATATTGTTGTTGCGTCGCTCTATTCCCTCGCGAGTTAATTATTTTTGTTAGTTCTAGATATAGTGCTGTAACTTTTATTAGATACTATTAGTTGAGATGACCTGTTTCTAGCATGTTCATAACTAATTTAATTTTGTCATAACATATTTAATAACAATAACTTATGATTATTATGTGAGAAACAAATTTTGTTGATATGTCTCCTGAAAATCAATATGACGCAATTGTAATTGGTGCTGGCCACGCAGGCACTGAAGCAAGTCTCGCAGTTGCCCGCTCCGGTTTCCACGTTCTTTTACTCACCATGAATATTGATTCTGTTTGTCAAATGTCCTGTAACCCCGCCATCGGCGGTATCGCGAAAGGCCACATGGTTCGTGAAATTGACGCGCTTGGCGGTGAGATGGCGCTTGCCATTGATCAAACTGGAATTCAATTTCGGATGCTTAACAAATCAATAGGCCCCGCGGTTTGGGCGCCTCGCGCGCAAGAGGATAAGAAACAATATCAGCTATACATGAAGAAAGTTGTTGAAGCCGAGCACAACATTGATTTGAAGCAAGATCAAG
>JACQQN010000170.1 GCA_016206995.1 Candidatus Omnitrophota bacterium
GATATCACAACCTAAAATGTGCGGCATCGGGATGGAAATTCCTTTCATGCCGAGCCGCGTCCAAATATCGAGATGATTGAGCGCGCAAGCTTTTACTTTGATCAGAACTTCGCCGCGTCCGGGTTTTGGTGTTGGGACTTCTGTGCAAATTAATTTGTCGAGATCGCCGTGTTCTTTAATGACAATAGCTTTCATATTCGCTCCTGAAAATAGGGGACAGGTTTTTATTTGATCAACATAAGCCCGCCACAAACCCGGCGAGGTCCGTCTCAAAAATTGCGCCGAGTGCTTTGTGGACGGATCGCGCCACGATTTTTGGCGGACAAAACCTGTCCCCTATTGGATATTGCAAGACATTTTAGTAATGTCCCCTCGATTTGTAAAGAAAGCGATTGATTATCGTTTGTGACATTTGTGAAGCCGCATATCCGGCTCTAGTTAAAATGCAAGAGGGTAAAGAGAGAAAAAGGAGTTTTTATTGAGCTTACTCTTGAAAATAGGGGTGTGCACGTGTTATTTTTTCGTAGCGTTTTGAAGGGAAAATAGCGACTAGCATGAGCAAACAAGAAAGCAAGCAATTCCAATCTAAACAAAATTTTTTGATTTCCCCTTTATTTCAGTCTTTCACAAAGTCTAGAAAATATATTAACCACTCCATTTTTCTTCTAGCCGTATTCTTTTCTATTTTTAGTTTGATGCCAGCGAAAACTTTTGCACTGGTCGCGAATAAAGAATTGCAAAAATCTTCATCGGCAAAGAAAACTTCAAGTGTTATTTCTGATACAAAGCCAACCATGAAACCTGCCGGAGGAGTTATTCCGAATTCTCCCAAGATTCCAGGGAGTTTTGATATCGATTCGCTTCCAGTTTGCCTTCGGTTAGGTCAAATTTGTTCGGTTGACGGGGTGGTGCCTCCCATCCCATTTCCAGAATGTGCTCTCGGAAGGTGTATGCCCGAAGATTGGACTCACTATCAAGACGCGCGCGATCTTTATTGTGCGCCACCTCCGGGTTGCCCCGAAGCCGAGCTTCCCACACTTTCTCCGGGACGTACTCCGCGCATTCCTCCAGATGACCGTGAATGTCAGGAATGGGAGCGCTCTTATTATAAGTGGGCAACCTGTGAACAATGTGAAACACACTGTGAGCAATGCCCTGACGAAAAGTTTCCGAATTGCACAACGAATTGCGAATATATGCAGATCGTTCGCTATTCAACCAGCAGTTCTTATAGAGGTTTTTATCCTCAGTGTTTTGATTTTGTTTGTGATGACAGGCCGTGGCAGTGTTCTCCCGTCGACCCGGCTTTTTGTCAGGTAGAGGGTCAAGTTTGTTATGTTCATGGCGAAATGTCAGGTTCGGGATCACAAGACCTTTGCGATTACGGCGAATGCAACGGTCAATTTAATTGCGAAAGACGTGCGGGTTGTATCGATGATGGTCCAGAGGGTCCGGGTTGTGATGACCGAATCGTCACTGACTGGAGTCATGACATCATTGAGAAAATTGGCGAAGAAGATGTGCTTGACAATGAACCAAGGCCAGTTGTTTTTGAAATTCCTGCAGGCAGTGAACTCAAATTTAATGTCACCGCACTTGCACATCCCGGTACGCAGACCCATCAAGAAATGCTTCAAGTAGATCCAGATGCAGCGATTCCTCCTTTACCGCCAAGACCTTGGACATTGCCGGAAGGGATTCAATTTAATAGGATGACTCCTGACGGAAGCGTATATGCGTTTTCCTGGATACCCAATGCAAACCAAATTGGTACTCATCATTTAGCGACAACGGCTGGGCTGGTTTCCGGAAGTTGTCCGACGATATTACGAGCTGATCTCCATCCTATCCAAATCAAAGTTGTTGGGTGCAAGATGGATGAAGATTGCAACGATCAAGAACGTTGTACGCAAGACCAATGTGATTTGAGTGCGAACGCTTGCAAGCATACCTATATTTGCCGCACATTCCCGCCGCAAGGGTGATTGAATCGGGACTGAATCTTTGTAAAAATGCCGACCACTCGTCCAAAAGGGGACAGGTTTTTACTCTCCGCCAAAAATCGTGGCGAGACCCGTCCACAAAGCAATTAATGCGATTTTTGAGACGGACCTCGCCGGCTTTATGGCGGGCAAACCTGTCCCCTTTTGTGCTGATACCTTACAATTCTAAAAATAAAAACCTTACAATTGCTTGACAATACCACGGCAATGCTTCTGAAGAACACATACTCCTCGGTGTTTATAAAATAGTCTCAAGGGTATATACTATTTTCACTGTGGACAAAAATCGAATTGCAGAAATCTTAGAAGAGTTTGCTGTGCTTTTAGAACTCAAAAGTGCAAACGTTTTCCGCATTCGTGCGTTTCATAACGCCGCACGTGCAATTGAATCCACCAATGAAGATTTAAAAAAGCTTGCTGAAGAAGATGAGCTGACCAAAATTCCAGGGATCGGAAAAGGAATTTCGGCACTCATCCAAGATCTTTTCAAGAAGGGGAAATCAAAAGAGCATGAAAAGCTCAAAAAATCATTCCCAAAAGGTTTCCTCGAAATCCTGAAAATTCCAGGCGTTGGCCCCAAGCGCGCGAAGATTCTTTATGAAAAATTAGGCGTGAAAAACGTTGCTGAACTTCAATATGCATGCAACGAAAACCGTTTGTTGAAGCTCAATGGTTTTGGCGAAAAATCTCAAGCGAACATTCTGCTTGGAATCCAGCATTACATGAAAACCAAAGGTTTTTTCCTTGTTTCTCAAGCGGATGAAGAGGCAAATCAATTTGTCGGGTACCTCAGAAAAGAAAAAACTGTGAGTCAAATTTCAGTTGCGGGAAGTTTAAGGCGCCACAAAGAAATTGTTCACGACGTAGATATCTTGGTGAGTACAAAAAAACATGCTGCGATTCATGACGCTTTCACAAAATATCCCGAAGTCGAACAAGTGGTTGCGAAAGGCGATACCAAATCGAGCGTCATTTTAAAATCCGGCCTTCAAGTTGACCTCCGCACGGTTTCGGATGCAGAATTTCCTTATGCGCTTCATTATTTTACGGGTTCCAAAGAGCACAATGTTGCGATTCGGACGATTGCAAAGAGGCGGGGCTATAAAATTAACGAATATGGCCTTTTTAAAGGGCCGCGCTTGGTGCCGTGCAAAACGGAAGGGGAGCTTTATCAAAAGTTGGGATTTTCTTACATTGAGCCCGAGCTGCGTGAAAATACGGGAGAAATCGAAGCGGCGGAGAAAGGAAAGCTCCCGAAACATTTAATTGAGGAAAAGGACATTAAAGGAACGTTTCACATTCACTCCACTTATTCAGACGGCCGCGCGAGTCTCGAGGACATGGTCAAAAAAGCAGTTTCGCTTGGATACGAATATATAGGAATCTCGGATCACTCAAAATCAGCGGCATATGCAAACGGGCTTTCGGAAGAGCGGGTGAAAAAGCAGCAGGATGAAATTGATAAGCTTCAGAAGAAATATAAAACCATCCGGATTTTTAAGGGAATTGAAAGCGACATTTTGCCGGATGGTTCACTGGATTATCCGGAGAAAGTTCTTAAGAATTTTGATTTTATCATTGGGTCTGTCCACAGCC
>JACQQN010000172.1 GCA_016206995.1 Candidatus Omnitrophota bacterium
AATATTATCGAATCAGGGCTTGATATTCCAAATGTGAATACTATTTTGGTGAATCGTGCGGATACATTTGGGCTTTCAGAATTGTATCAACTTCGAGGGCGGGTGGGGCGGTATCACGTTGAACGGCAAGCCTACGCTTACTTTCTTGTTCCACGTAATTGGGTGATGACGCAAGACGCTAAGAAACGTTTTGCAGCGATTGAGCGGTTTAGTGAGCTTGGTTCTGGTTTCAAGATTGCGATGGAAGATTTGGAAATCCGCGGCGCAGGGAACATCTTAGGCGAAGAGCAAAGTGGGTTTATTTACCAAGTCGGTTTTGATCTTTATTGCCGCATGCTTCGGAAATCTGTCGAGGAAGAAAAGACCAAAGAGAAGTGATTGAACGACTGGCTTTCCATTGCTATACTAACCGCCAACGGTAAGGAAATGAAGATATGATATTTCAAGTGGTTTCCAGATTAAAATCAACGTTCTGTACGGCTCTGTTTGCGGTCAGCCTGCTTGTTTATGCTGCAACGCTTCAAGCGGCGGATCATCAATTAGTCGACCGCGTGGTTGCAGTTGTCAATCAAGAAGCCATCACGCAAAGCGAGCTTGACGAGCTTTTTTATTCCGTTCGCGAGCAACTTTCCGAAGCTTACCAGGGCTCCGAACTCAAAGAAAAACTTTTAGATGCGCGGAAAAAACTTTTAAGTCAATTAATCGAGGATCGTCTTGTTCTTCAAGAAGCAAGAAAGCGTGGTGTAGAAGTGTCTGATCAGGAAGTAGAGGGGCGCCTCGAAGATTTTAAGAAACAACTTCCACCCGGGCAAAGTTTTGACGACATGCTTGAGCACCAAGGATTAGATGGAAAAGCGGTGAAGCAGCGGATTCATGACCAGTTGATGATGCAGAAGCTCCAATACGTTGAGATTCAGCGAAAAATTGTTGTTTCTCCTGTCGAAATCGAAAAGTTTTACAAAGACAACACAGCACGTTTTGTTGCAAAAGAAAAACTTAAAGTGTGGACGATTGTCATTCCAAAAAGTGAGGATGCTGTTCGGAAAGGAATGATGGATGAAACGGCAAAGAAAAAAGCAGAAACCATTTTAGAGGAGCTCAAGAAAGGTGCTGACTTTTCGGAGCTTGCAAAGCGCGAATCGCATGACTCTCATGCTCAAGAAGGCGGCTTGATTGGTTTTGTTGCGCGCGGTGACATGATTAAAGAAATTGAAGACGTCCTTTTTTCACTTCCAGAAAACGGCAGGAGTGAGATTGTGGAAACGGAGGGCGCCTATCATATTTTTAAGATTGCCGAACGCGCTCCTGAAAAGGGGCTTTCGCTGGATGAAGTGCGAAGCCAAATTCACGACATTCTCTATCGCGACAAAGCAAACGCCCGTTTTGAAGCTTGGATGGAGGAGCTCAAAAAATCCGCCTTTATTTCCATTCGCTAGCCACTAAAATCTTTTATGACTAAAAAACCTATCATTGCGATGACCATGGGAGACCCCGGTGGTATCGGTCCTGAAATTATCCTAAAAACGCTTCAAGCAAATCCGCCGGATGGTTCTTATTATTTGCTTTTAATTGGAAGTGAAGCTGTTTTTCGATTTGCAAGCGAACGATTGTCTATTCCCTTCAGGTTCAATCCAATTCCGACCCTTGATCAGTCGTTCTTGCGCAACGATTCTGTTAATTTGCTCGATATCTCCGATGAGGCAGATGTGCTTTATGAAAAAATAGCTAAGCACAATCGAAAAAAAGATGAAGTATTCGATCTTGGAGTTGTTTCACTGCTCAATGGGACGCTTGCATTTGTTTCTATCAAAGTCGCTGCGTTTCAAGCAGCATGCGGTTTGGTGCAGGCAGTGGTGACAGCTCCGGTTCATAAAGAAGCAATTCGGTTAGTGGAATCTGGTTTTTCCGGCCACACGGAATACTTGGCTCAGATCGCAAAAGTAAAAGAATTTGCCATGTGCTTTTATAGCCGACATTTTTGTGTGACGCTCGTTACCATTCACGTGCCACTTGCAAAAGTTTCTGGTTTAATTAAATCAAGCGATATTGTTTCAAAAATCAAATTGACGGAACATTTTCTAAAAAACTCCCTCTCCATTTCAAAACCAAGAATTGCCGTTGCGGCTCTAAATCCCCACGGTCGGGAGTTCGGCGGGGAAGAGAAAGAGGTCATCGAACCCGCTATTACCCAGGCAAAGAAAATGGGGATTAATGTGACAGGCCCTCTTCCGGGTGATCAAATATTTCACGATGCCTACCAGAAACGTTTTGATGCGGTTATCGCCATGTACCACGACCAAGGCCTTGCGCCGTTTAAACTGCTTGCGTTTGATGAAGGGGTTAACGTGACGCTTGGGCTTCCATATATCAGGACCTCACCCGACCATGGCACTGCGTTTGATATTGCCTACCAAAACAAAGCAAATCCAAGTTCTTTTCTGGAATCGCTTCAGCTTGCTATAAGAATCTTATTATCCAAGTAGATTCTTTTGTTGAGGCAGGGTATCAATTCTTAGAATT
>JACQQN010000186.1 GCA_016206995.1 Candidatus Omnitrophota bacterium
ATCTCAAGTATGCATTTTATGCTGGGCTCTCAGTGGATCAAATTTATGAAGCAAGCAAAGTAGATCCTTGGTTTTTGGAGCAGATCCGGCAAATTGTTTCGCTGGAAGAAGAATTGATCAAAGAAAGTTTAAGCGGAAACCAAATTTCAAAACCGCTTCTCAAAAAGGCTAAAAAATATGGCTTTTCAGATGTTCAAATTGCATTCTATTTTGGCAAATCAAGTGATGAGATTCGGCGCGGGCGAAAAAGTATGGGAATCGAGCCCGTTTATAAATTAGTTGATACCTGCGCCGCTGAGTTTAAAGCGTATACGCCTTACTATTACTCGACTTATGAAGAAGAAGACGAAGCGATGCCGAGCAGCCGGAAAAAAGTCATGATTTTGGGTGGCGGGCCAAACCGAATTGGACAAGGAATTGAGTTTGATTACTGTTGCGTGCAAGCCGCATTTGCTTTGAAAGAGCTCGGGTTTGAAACCATCATGGTGAATTCGAATCCCGAAACTGTGAGTACAGATTACGACACATCAGATAAACTTTTCTTTGAGCCGCTCACAAAAGAAGATGTTTTGAATATTTTTGATCGTGAAAAACCAATTGGAGTGGTGGTTCAATTGGGCGGCCAAACACCGCTGAATCTATCAAAACAGCTTGAGGTTGCGAATGTTCCCATTTTAGGAACGTCTGCGGGGGCAATTGATATTGCAGAAGACCGTGAAAAGTTTAAAGCGCTCCTTGATAAGATTAAATTAAAACAGCCGGTGAGCGGCATTGCTTACACCGTGAAGGAATCCTTCGTAATTGCAAAAAGAATTGGTTACCCGGTTTTAATTCGGCCCTCTTACGTGCTTGGCGGACGGGCGATGGAAATCGTGTATGACGATTCTCAGCTTGAAAAGTATATCGAATACGCGATGGAAGCAAGTGATTCTAACCCAGTCTTAATTGATAAATTTCTGGAAGAGGCAATTGAAATTGACGTTGACCTGATCGGCGACGGGGAAACTTTTGTGGTGGGTGGTATTTTGGAGCATATCGAAGAAGCCGGGATTCATTCGGGAGATGCCGCGATGTCACTTCCACCTTTTTCACTGACTTCCAATATGATTCAGGCGCTCATCGAAACCACAAAAAAACTCGCTAAGGAGCTTCACATCATTGGATTGATGAATGTCCAATATGCCATTAAGGATCAGGAAATCTATTGTTTGGAAGTTAATCCTAGAGCATCGAGAACGATTCCATTTGTGAGCAAAGCGATTGGAGTCCCGCTCGCCAAGCTTGCAGCACAAGTGATGGTCGGAAAGAAGCTAAAAGAACTTGGGTTTACGCGCGAAATCGTGCCCCCTTACTTTTCAATTAAAGAATCCGTTTTTCCGTTCGTTAAGTTTCCGGGCGTTGATATTATTTTGTCACCTGAAATGAAATCAACGGGAGAAGTGATGGGAATTGCAGATGACTTTGGAACCGCGTTTTACAAGTCGCAGCAAGCAGCTTATTCTGCACTTCCTCTTTCCGGAAAAGTATTTGTGAGCGTTAAAAATGAAGACAAGCAAAGAGTAATTCCAATTGCAAAGCGTTTTGTGGAGCTTGGGTTTTCACTAGTTGCGACGGCAGGCACCGCCGAATCTCTTAAGCGAAGCGGAATTCAAGCAGAAGTCGTTAAGAAAATTATCGACGGCGAACCCAATGTGACAAACAGAATCCGGAATAAGGAAATCCAATTAATTATCAATACCCCGACAGGGAAAGGGCCAAAGTTAGACGAAGCTAAAATTCGTTCGCTCGCTGTTTCATTTGGAGTTCCTTGCATTACAACCCTTAATGCGGCACGGGCGGCCATCCAAGGAATTGAAGCGCACCGGAAAAAAGGATTTTCTGTTCGCACGATTCAGGAGTATCACGAATTGGTAACGCGCAGCAAGGATGCGGCGCGTCTTACTCCTACCAGTAAGGTTTGAAGATATGATGTATGATGAGTTAGTTGCCATCACTGAAAACCGGAAAGTAAATCAAGACTATTGGAAACTTTCATTTCACTCGCCTAAGCTAGCGCAAGGGGTTCGCGCAGGTCAATTTATCAACGTTCAACTTGAGAAAAATTCAGATCCTTTTTTAAGAAGGCCATTCAGTTATTATCGTGTTGTGGGAAATCAGGTCGAAATTCTTTATGAAATCTTGGGACGCGGGACACAACTTCTCACGTACAAACAAAAGGGAGATCAACTTAAAGTGCTCGGACCTTTAGGGAAGCCTTTTACCGCAAAAATGGGCGGCGCGCGGAAACGTATTTTAGTTGCAGGAGGCGTCGGTGTTCCACCACTTGTATTTTTGGCCGAGCAGACTGCGGTTGATTATTTATTGATCGGCTGCAAATCAAAAGGGGAAGTTCTCCCGAAGAAAGAATTTGCGCGTGTTAAGGCAAAAGTTATGTACACAACCGAAGATAGTTCTTACGGAACAAAAGGTTTTGTAACGGTTTTGCTTCGAGAAATCATTGATCGAGAAAAAAACCCGAAATCAATTTTTATCCAAACTTGTGGGCCTCATGCCATGATGAATGCGGTGATGAAGCTAGCTTCTGAGTTTGGAATTGAAGGGGAAGCTTCGATTGATGAACGAATGGCGTGTGGCGTTGGCGCGTGTCTTGGCTGCATGGTGAAAACACGCGATGGCTACAAAACTTCCTGTATCGAAGGCCCCGTGTTTCAGTTCGGTGAGCTTGTTCATGATTGAAAAATATTTTTGTCACTCTTCAGAAACACTCAGGTTGCAAGAAACAAAGACCGGTTTGAGCAGCCTTCGTTCGGCTTCACCTCGAATTTTGCATTCCATCCAAAATTCGGGTTCAGACGTTCTTTCGAATGACAAAAACATTTTGAGTTTTTGTAAATTTGACAAGTTTGAAATCTATTATGAAGCGGCGTCACTCGAACGGAGTCTCTAGTTCGAGACAGAGTGAGAGTGCGCAGTGAGCACAGATTGCTTTGCTCTGGCGGTTAGCCAAGAGCAATATGAGCGCAACGTAGCGGAATGATAGGTTTCAAACTTGAAAAAGAGAAAAATGAAACAGAAAATTGATTTGACGACAAAAATTGGAAATCTGACGTTTAAAAATCCGGTGACGGTGGCGTCTGGGACCTTTGGTTCCAAAGATGAATACGCCAAATTTTTCTCATATGAAGAATTGGGTGCGGTGATTACAAAAACGGTTACTCGGAAACCCCGCGCAGGAAATCCCATGCCACGCATTTGGGAAACGGCAAGTGGAATGCTAAATGCCATTGGACTTCAAAACAAAGGGATTGATGATTTTATTGAAAATAAGA
>JACQQN010000173.1 GCA_016206995.1 Candidatus Omnitrophota bacterium
CGTTGGAAACCTTCAATCGCCATCGGCACAAACGATTCTCCGATGAAATAACGCTGTGGGTCTGCTAGCCGCCCGCCACGCTCTTTTGATTCAAATTGAATCAATTCATTCGGAAGATAAAGGCCGATTCTTTGAGGTGCTGGTTTGACTTGCTCATAATAACGATTGGAAAGAACCCCTGGTGCGTGGATGCTCCACCCAAAAATGGTTGCGCAGCCAGAAAAAAGAAATGTGGTGATCAACGCTGGCGATAAAAAGACAAGCAGTGCCGAATATCTTTTGCCGGGGATTATACCCATAAAAATCGTGTCTACTTTTTCAGTAGTCCAATGAGAGCAAGTTTTTTGGATTTCGGAAGTGCTTTGATAAAACACTCTCGAACCAAAGCTTGGGTTCTTGTTTTGCAAACTTCTTGATAAACCATCTCAACGGGACGGCGGGTTCGTGTGTATCGTGCAGCTTTTCCTTCCGAATGCATTTTAAACCGACGCGCGAGATCTTTTGTGATTCCTGTGTAAAGCGACTTGTCGCAACATTTTAAAATATAAAGAAACCATTTCTCACTGCGTTTCTTTGCGCATTTCTTTTCTTTGATCTGCATCCCCGCAAGCATTTTTTTATATCGTTGATTCATGAAAAACGCGCGGGATTTTTGAATGTTGCAGCAGTCGTAGCCGATGCTTTCTTATAAGCACAGTAATCACATGTCGCTGCTGGTTCTGGGATTGTGTCGCCACTTAAACAGGCGCGCGCATCAAGAAGTTTGGGCGATACCCAGGAATCATCACTTATGTAAGGAAGTATTTTAATATCGAAACGAAGTGAGTGGTTAAAACCGTTTTCATCGACAAGTGCATTGCAATAAACAAAGTATCCTTCTTTTGAAACTGAAAAGCCATTTTTCTTAAAAAGCCATTGATAAATCTCAAGCTGCCTTTTCCACGCTTGACGCCACTCGCTATCAAGCGTTGCTTCTTTTGTAGACCAAGTTGCTTTGTAATCAAGGACGATTAAGTCGCCATTTGGTTTTTGCCAGACATCATCCACAGCACCTGTGATTATAAAATTACTTTCGGGGTCGTGATAACGGATTCCTTTAAAATTCTCTCGCCATACGGGAAGATCTTTGTGATCAAACGGAATTGCGTCAATTCCATTTTCTTTCATGATTGGGTGTGGTTCTTTTCGCTTTCGATATTCATCAAACTCACGCTTCAAGAGTTCATCAACGGCTTTGTTAAGCTGAAAGGAAGGGGTTTCCGGCTTTGGGATACCAAGCTTTCGGTCCATATAAAAACAACGTGGGCAGTTTATAAAATCTTCAAGTTTCGAACGGCTCAAGACAAATGGCTCGTTCGATTTTGGGTTAAAAAGATTTTTCGTGCGCATGAAATATGCCATACGTTTACATTCTATCAGAAAGCGAGTGATTTAGAACTTCCAAGTTGCGCGCGAAACGATTATGATATCTGAAATTTTAGAAGGAAAAACGTGCCGCAGCTAAAAATAAAAACAGAACCTCGTTTCCTAAAAAGTTACTCCTTTTCGATTTTGCTCCTCATTTCCATTTTGATAGGTGCTTTCCTTGGAATTATTCTCAAGCAAAATGCATCTTGCCTCAAACCTTTTGGTGATATTTTCCTAAATCTCCTTTTTACAGCTGTTGTCCCACTTGTCTTTTTCTCAATTTCATCTGCGGTTGCAGGAATGTCTGACTTCAAGCGGCTTGGTAAAATTTTAGGGTGGATGCTTCTTATTTTTATCGCAACCGGTGTGATCTCATCAATTTTGATGATCGTGGGCGTCAAAGTTTTTCCGCCAATCGTTAATGTAGGTTCTTTATTGCCTCCGGCAGATGCCAGTCAGCTCCAAACAGGAAATCGGATTGTCGAAGCGTTTACCGTCCCCGATTTTTTTCACCTCCTGTCGCGGCGGAATATGCTTGCTCTCATTGTTTTTTCTGTTCTGATTGGACTCGCAACAGTATCGGCAGGCGAAAAAGGAAAGATGTTCGCTCAATTTCTGAGTTCCGCAAACGATGTGATGATGAAATTGATTGCTTACATCATGTTTTACGCGCCCATCGGTTTGGGAGCCTACTTCGCGCATCTTGTGGGCGTATTCGGCCCAGAATTGTTAGGTTCTTACCTTCGCGCAATGCTTCTTTACTATCCGCTTGCGTTGCTTTATTTTTTTGTTGGTTTCTCAATCTACGCTACATTGGCGGGTGGATTAAACGGGCTCAAGAAATTCTGGTCTCACATCATCCCGCCATCTATCACAGCGCTTGGGACAGGAAGCAGTCTTGCTACTATTCCTTCAAATATCAAGGCGGCGGATGAAATCGGAGTGCCGCGCGACATCAGTAAAATTGTGATCCCAATTGGCGCCACCATTCATATGGATGGATCGTGCCTTTCTGCGATTTTAAAAATTGCGCTTCTCTTTAGTTTCTTTCACATGGATTTCTCAGGAGTTCAAACACTCGCAACAGCTGTCGGCATTGCCATTTTAAGCGGAACAGTGATGAGCGGCATTCCAGCCGGCGGATTTCTCGGAGAAATGTTGATTGTGACTTTATACGGTTTCCCGCCCGAAGCGCTTCCGATAATTTCAATGGTTGGAACGTTGGTTGACCCGCCGGCAACGATGGTGAATGCTGTTGGCGATAATGTTGCAAGTATGATGGTCGCTCGTATTCTTAACGGAAAACATTGGCTTGAGAAATCTAAAGAGAAACTCGGTTAATTGAGCGCAGATTTTTGATCAATTTGATCTGTGGTCAAACGGTTGGGCCAAGAGATTCTGCGGGTTGTGCATCAACGGCATGAACGCTTGCAGCGTAGATAGGAGAACCTGCAAGAAAAGAAAATAAAACTGCAAGCGCGGCGGCCACCCCACCAAAAGCAACCAATACCACTCCCGAAAACAAAAAAGTCCCGAGATAAAAAAACTTCCACTCGGCAAACTTCACGGCGGTCAATTTTGGATAACGAATTTTGCTGACCATTAAAAAACTGATGGTTAAAAGAGAACACACGACCACAAACTCAAATTGTTCAAAATTAAACCAACGATTCTTAAGTTGCGCAATCACAAGCAAGGCAAGGAGCATAGCAGCGGCGGGTGATGGAAGCCCCTCGAAATATTGAGCGACAGGCGGCTTGATGTTAAATCTTGCAAGCCGATAAGTACCAGCCATGAGGTAAAAAAATGCAATGGGAAGCAACCAGACACCTGATTCATGCGCGAAAATTTGAAACATTAAAAAAGGCGGTGCAGCAACAAATGAAACCATGTCAGCAAGTGAATCGAGCTCCCGGCCAAACTGACTTGACATTTTGAACATGCGGGCAACATTTCCATCAAGAGAATCCCACAACATCGCAAGCGGGATCAGCCACGCAGCTGCGTGATAGTCCCCTCGCGCTGCCATTAAAAGCGAAAGAAACCCGCTAAACAAATTGAGCAAGCTCAACGTGTTGGGTGGTGAAAAAAAAGATTGCGGGTGGAAAAAAGTATTTTTCATGACTCCCATTCCCCTAAAAGTGTTTTTCCGGCTTTCACGCGTTCTCCAAGAGAAATTCGCGGCTGAAACATTCGTTGCGGGATCCAACATTCTACCCGAGAACCATAACAAATAATGCCAAATTTTTGACCGCGCTTGAGGCGCGCGGCCACAGATACATCACAATGAATACGACGTGCAATCGTACCTGCAATTTGGCGAACGAAGGCCGATTGATTTTTGTTGCGCAGCCCAATCCAGTTCGACTCGTTTTGAACCACCGATTCTTTTGAAAGCGCATTCAAAAATCTACCGGGCTCATATTGAAGGTAGGTTACCTCGCCTTCCACAGGGCTTCGGTTGACGTGTACATTAAAAACCGACAAAAAAATGCCGATCCGAACCGCTTGTTCTTTTAAAAAACGGGGTTCATACTCGGTTGAAATGTGAACCACGGTTCCATCCGCAGGAGAAACAGGGCCATTTCCTGGAGAAGGTGTTCGGTTGGGATCTCTAAAAAAAGTAAGATGACCTATCAACAAAAGAACGAAAAATCCAGCAAACGTTAAGTTCCAGAAAGAAAAAATGAAAGCCAAAAAACATAAAATGGCGGCGCCAACAGAAACTCTCCGGTCGATAGGAATTCGCAGCAAATTGATCTCCGCATCAACAAAGTATTTTTAGATCATTGAATGGTCATTTTACCACGTTTCGCGAATCTCTCAGAAAATAAAAAGCCGCATCTGTGATTAGGCGCGGCTTTTAATGCTATGAGGAAATTAGTTTCTCTAAGATTTAAGCAAACTGCGCAGCATCCAGGCAGTTTTCTCGTGAATTTGCATTCGTTGCGTCAAAAGATCCAAAGTAACTTGATCGTTCGCTTGCTCGGCAATTGGAAAGACGGACCGTGCGGTTCGGATCACCGCTTCATGCCCCGCCACAAGCGAGCGGATCATTTTCTTGGCTTCGAGATTTCCCTTTTCTTCCTTGACGGAACTTAACGCGGCAAATTCGGAATAGGTGCCTGGCGCGACTGTGTCAAGCGCACGGATGCGTTCTGCGATCAAATCAACCGCCACCCATAATTCATTGTAATGTTGTTCAAACATGAGGTGAAGCGTTTGAAACATCGGGCCAGTCACATTCCAATGGAAATTATGAGTTTTGAGATAAAGTGTGTAGGTGTCGGCCAATAATTTTGAAACGCCTTTTGCAATTTGTTCGCGGTCTTTTTTCGGAATACCAATATCAATAGGAATCGATGCTTGAGCGCTCATAACAGCCTCCTTGAGAATTTGGATGAATTTTATCACAAACTTTCCAAAAATCAGTGATTTGTATCACAAGTTTCTATCAGGGTCAAAGACGAGAAGTTATTTTTTACTCTTCATTCTTTCTTATAAAAGCCCCTCTTCTTGGATAGACCGTGGTGGCGCTTTCTTAATGAACGTTGCTGGAAGAAGTGCGGCTGGATATTCGTGAAATGACTGTTTTTTCAACTGTGCCGAGGAGTCTCAAAATTAGAACGGTGGTCACGGTAAGCCCGATGGATAACGCAAATTTGGAAAGTGCGACACAAATACCGATCGCCGCCACAAAAAGAAGTGACGCTGCAGTGGTGAGACCTTTAATTCCTCTAGCGCTGTCTGAAGCGCCCCGGATAATCGTACCGGCTCCCAGGAAACTCACGCCCGTCACAACTGCTTCCATAATACGAATGGGGTCTGACTGGATACGAACAGCGCCTTCTGGTGCGTTCGTGCCAAAATAAACTAAAAATGCAGAACCCAAAGAAACAAAAAGTGCCGAAACGCCTGCAACCAACATGTGCGTTCTGAGACCTGCGGGTTTCCCGGACAATCCGCGATCAAGGCCAATCACAGCACCCAATGCCATTGCAATAATTACATTAAGAAAAATCCTAAAATCTGCGGGATTCATATCAAAGTGTGTTAGGTCCATTTGAGTTTCCTTTTAATTATGTAGTCTATCGGTAAAAAACCAAAAAACTTCAGGGGCAAAACCAATGATGGGTGGCGCTACCCGACAAGTGATTGATATTGGGGGTGGCGACTCAGAAATGCACCGCTGATGTAAGGGCAGGTTGGGATAACTTTCAATTTTTGTTCGCGGGCGTACTCGAAACCAGCTTTGACTAATTTTTCTGCAATCCCTTTCCCTCTCCCCAACTCCGGTACAAAGGTGTGATAAAAATCAATCACGTTTCCTCCCAAACGGTAATTAAGAACTGCTTCTTCCATCCCAAACGTCACAAAAAACTTCCGCGTTTTTGCATCATGTTCGATATTCATAGTCTCTATAAACTAATTACCCTTGATGGCAAGCATCAAACCGACCAATATTCAAAAGACTGCCCCGTCAACTCACGCAATTGCATAGCCTCTATTCTAAAATAATTGCAAAGGTGTGCTC
>JACQQN010000174.1 GCA_016206995.1 Candidatus Omnitrophota bacterium
GGGGACGCGCAACTGACGCTCACACAATCGGCGCCACTTTCAGGGGCTGTGATTGTGACGACACCTCAAGAAGTGAGTTTGATTGATGCGCGAAAAGGGCTTAAAATGTTTCAGAAAGTAAAAGTTCCGGTGCTTGGAATTATTGAAAACATGAGCCACTTTATTTGTTCTGATTGCGGAAAACGCACCAATATTTTTAAAACAGGAGGCGGTGAGCGCGCCGCAAAAGAACTTGGAATTCCGTTCTTGGGTGAAATACCGCTCGACGCTGAAGTTTCGGAATCGGGGGACATGGGAACGCCGATTGTTGTTAAAAATCCGTCTTCTCCAATTTCAAAAGTTTATAATGAAATCGCGGGCCGCGTTGCCGCACAACTCAGCATTGTGAACATGCAAGCAACCGGACTTCCCAGCGATTTTAAAATGACATGGAAAACAGTTCCGTCGTAACGCCAATTTCAATCACGCAAGCGGGGCCGCTTGAACTTGAAATCAAGTGGGCAGATGGCCATCGCAGTCTTTATGCAGCGCACGCTTTGCGGCTTCGCTGCCGATGCGCGAATTGTGTTGATGAGTGGAGCGGTACCCAAAGAATTTCAGTAGACCAAATTCCAGCTGATGTGCACCCGCTTTCGGTTGAATCGGTTGGGCGTTATGGGCTTCGGATTGCTTGGAGTGATGGGCATAGCACGGGAATTTATGCGTTTGACTATTTAAGAACCCTGTGCGGTTGTGAAATTTGCAAGAGGGAAATTTAATATGAAAAAAGAAGGGAAATTTCCAATGGATATTTCAGATGATGTCAAAATTGAATCGCTGATTCATGATCTTTTGATTAAATTAGGGGAAGATCCGAAACGAGAAGGCCTTGTCAGGACCCCGAAGCGCGTTGAAGCATCGCTTCGCCATCTGACCAAAGGTTACAAACAGGATATTGAAAAAGTTCTGAATGGGGCTATCTTTGAAGAAAATTATGATGAAATGGTGGTGTTAAAAGAAATTGATTTGTTTAGTCTTTGTGAACATCACTTACTTCCGTTTTATGGAAAAGCGCATGTCGCTTATCTTCCGGAAGGAAAGATCATCGGCTTGAGCAAGATTCCGCGCGTGGTGGATGTTTACGCGAGAAGGTTGCAAGTCCAGGAACGTCTCACGTGCCAAATTGCGGATTGTTTAATGGAACACCTCAAGCCAAAAGGCGTTGCGGTTGTGATCGAAGCGTTTCACCTTTGCATGGCGATGCGCGGCGTTGAGAAAAAAGATTCTTATTGCGTCACAAGCTCCATGCTTGGACTTTTCCGTTCAGACGAGCGCTCCCGCGCCGAATTCCTCAGCCTCATCGGAAAAAAATAAATTTTCTGTTGAGGTGTGTAAAACTTGTTTCCATCAAGTCGCCTTACCTTTGGAAAGACGCAGTAGATTTTCCCAGCGTGAAAATCTCTGCTTGGCTCTCGGTCTCGCTCTCCGCCAAGAAGCGTGGCGGAACCCTGCCCGCTCGACCTCCGAGACACTTCCCAAAGGCAAAGCGACTTGTGTGTTGCAATTTTTGCGTGCATGGAATTATCGAATTGATGAGTGTTACACCATTCGCTGCGACGTTCTGTCGGCAAGGTGGAAACGGCTTGGGTTTACGAAGCTTGGTTCTCATTACAGAGCGGCGTCAATGGAGCGAAGGTTCCAGTTCGAACCGAAGAGACATTGCCGCAGCGAGTACGGCTTCATTCTGCTTTGGCCGTTCGCCAAGAATGAACCGCACGGAGAGTAGCGAGGAATGAGAACCAAGCGGAATTGCTACGCGGCCTCGCCGGTGCTCGAGAACAAGCTTTGCTCGCTTTTCTTGACTTTCAAACCTCGATCGATAGAATGGACAAAATATGGGATATTCAATTACAGATCTTGCACAAAAAGTTGGCGGTACAGTGGTTGGAGATGGAAAAGCCACAATTGAAGGCATGGCAAGTCTTGACCGGCCAAAAGCAGGCTGCATTGCTTTCATCTCACATCCAAGAGATCTGAAAACGCTGGAAGAAACCGATATTGCGTGCGTTCTTGTTCCAAAAAAAATCGCGACTTCCAAAAAAATATTAATTCAAGTTGAAAACCCGAAACTTGCCTTTGCGAGACTTCTTCAACTTTTTCATCCAGTGCGTACTTTTTCTGGAAAAATTTCAGATCAAGCCATCATTTCAAAAACGGCTGTGATTGGAAAGAATGTCACGATTGAACCATTTGCTTATATTGGCGAACGAACGCAAATCGGAAACGGAACGGTCGTGCGTGCCAATAGTTTTCTGGATGATGATGTTGTGATTGGCGAAAATACAGTCATTCATCCAAACGTAAGCGTCTATTATGGATCCAAAATTGGAAATCGTGTAGCGCTTCATTCAGGCGTTGTGGTTGGCGCCGATGGTTTTGGATTTGTTTTTGACGGCCAGGAACTTGTGAAGCTTCCGCAAGTTGGGATTGTCATTATTCACGATGATGTGGAAATTGGTTCTTGCACGACAATTGACCGTGCTGCGATTGGTGAAACCGTGATTGGTCAGGGAACAAAAATCGACAATCAAGTTCAGATTGCGCACAATGTTCAGATCGGCGCCCATTGCGCGATTTCTGCTCAATGTGGCATTTCTGGAAGCACCAAAATTGGAAATTATGTCACCATGGGTGGAAGTGTGGGCATTGCAGATCACGTTGAAGTGGGCGATGGCGCGATGCTTGGTGCGAATGCTGGAATTCCGCCTGGGAAAAAAATTCCGCCGAAACAAGTTTGGTTTGGACAGCCTGCGCGGCCATACGACGAAATGCGGAAGCAGTTTGGTGCCCAACTTCGTGCCCATGAAAATCAGGAAGACCTCCGTGAACTGAAGAAAAAAGTAGCAGCCCTCGAACGTGAACTCGAAACCCTCAAGTCAAGCTCCAAGTCCTAACCTCACCATCTAAAGATCTAGTTGTCATCCTAAATGTAGGTGCTATAATGCGTTTCGCCCCGTTAGAAATGGAGCCTTGCTGATTTATTATTTGCAGTTTTACTGTTTCAGAAAACTTCTGAAGTGAAGAATGATACCTTATGCAACTCCATTTCTAACGGGGTTCACCAATTTACAAGGAGATGGCTATGAAAAAATTTTTTCTATCCGCAGCATGTCTCTTACTATTAACTGGCTGCTTTGAGACCGATTTTAGCTTCAAAACCACTGTTAAACCCAATGGTTCAATCGTCCGTGAGACCAAAATTGATGGACGCGGCGCTGACCGTTTTGTTGCTCCAGCAGGTGCCGGCTGGGAAGTCAAAACTTACGATACAAAAGGCGGCCAATCTCTTCTGGAAGACACTTACCACCACGTTCATGCCTTCGGCCGGTTTAAAAATGCAAGTGAAATTGGGAGCGACTATCAATTTAATGTTACGGACCAATTTTCTGAGATTAGTGATGAAGAGCGCAAAAATTTCATTCAACTCGGTTTGGTGGAACCATTTGAAGAAAATATTTATTCCAAGAACTTTGTTCAAGTGACTAAACATCCTGGTTTGTTTAAATCCACCTACGAATATCAAGAAATTTTTCAGAA
>JACQQN010000176.1 GCA_016206995.1 Candidatus Omnitrophota bacterium
GAATCAACCGGTAATCTCATTCAAGAGGGAAGTGCGCTTCTGCTTTGGTTTGAGGATGAGTCGACGTATCTAGTTACGGTTCAAAAGGAAAAGAAGTTTGGAATCCATTGCGGTCGTCCGATCGATTTGGGAGCTTTAATCGGGAAACAGTATGGAAGCTGGTTTGAGACTTCAAGCAATATTCGCGCGCTCCTTCTCGAGCCAACTATTGAAGATTTTGTCATGAAGGCAAAGCGCGAAAGCGGAATCATTTATCCAAAAGATGCCGCGATTCTTATGATGAAATGTGGCATCCGGTCAGGAAGCCGCGTGATTGAAGTAGGTGTTGGTTCTGGCTCGCTTACAACCGCGCTTGCTGCGCAGGTCGCTCCGAATGGAATGATTTATAGTTATGATGTGCGCGAAGATTTCTTGAAACTTGCAGAAGGGAATTTAAAAAAAGCGAGCGTACTTGACTTTGTAAAACTTACCAAACGGGAGGGGCACGAACCATTTCATGAAACCGACGTTGACGCCCTCATTTTAGACGTCCCCGAGCCGTGGCATGAAATTGAAAATATCAAAGCAAGTCTTAAATCTGGCGGGCGGATTGCAAGTTTGAATCCTACTTACAATCAAATTGAACAAATGAGCGGTGCGCTTCAAAAAGGAGGCTTTATCATGATCGAAGCGCAGGAAATTTTAGTGCGTGGAATTCTCGCGCGCCCAGGAAAAACCCGTCCCGAACAACGAATGGTTTCTCACACGGAATTTCTTTTGTTTGCTGTGAAACCTGGTGATGTGATTTCAGTTTAGCTACGACTGGTTCATCAAATCAATCTTCAAAAATTCGTGAATTTGTTTTGCAGAGTGAAGCAAGCTATTTGGTGAGCCTGCCGAATCAAGTTGGATAATTCTTCTTTTCCGATCTTCGAGCGTCAAAAACCACCGAAGGGACTTTTGCCCCTCTCGTTTAACGCTTACTCGTTTCAATTCGTCAAGTGAGCGTTTGATTTTTCGTATCGGAAGAAAAGCAAGTGCTGTTTCCTTTGTAAACCGATTTCCAACCCGGTCAAAGTGGATTTCGAGTCGAAGGAGGAGAAAGCCCAAGTGAATGGCGGCAAGAACTGCGGGGATAAAATAAATTGGGTTTTCAAAAAACGTATTTTTGAGGAAAAAGTCAGAAAAAACTTGTCCGTTCAATGCGCCGCCTTGAATTAAGATCATATTTCCAAGTAACAAAACCCACATAAAAAGAAAAATGAGATCATAAAATTGAAGTGCGGTTGATTTAAAAAAACGGAGATGAACCGTCGAGCTTTCTTTTTGGCTGAAGCTCCGCACCCGATGAATTGGGTAAGATGTTTTGGGTGGTTTTCGAGAAAGCCACTCGGTAAGATTTTTTTGAAGTGTTTTTAAATCAAGGTTGTAAAAAATCTTCCCATCTTTTGCGAGCGAAATCGTCCCTTCTTCTTCTGAAACAATCAAACATACTGCATCCGTTGCTTCTGTGAGCCCAATGGCAGCGCGGTGTCTTGTTCCCAAATTTTTATCAACATCCAAATTAAAAGTGATTGGAAAAATAACGGAACAATAAGCCACGCGCCCATTGCGGATGATGACGCCGCCATCATGTGTCAGCGCTTCTTTCGAAAACAGGGCGGTAAAAAGTTCTTTCTTCACGTCCGAGTTAACCAGTGTTCCGCTTTGAGCAAGTTTACTTAAATTGTCATTTCGTTCGAAAGCAATGAGAGCGCCTGTTTTGGTGTGTGAGAGAACCTGCGCGCCAGAAAGCGTTTCGTTGATGGTGTGAACGATATTGCTTTGTTTTTTTTTGGAAAGTCGGCGAAAAAAGTAAAAGCACAAACGACGAAGTTCAGGTTCAAAAATGATCAGTATTAAGACAATCGAAATACTGTTTAAGAACTGAGCATCTAAGTGAAACGCCATATTTTCTTCAGATAAATTGATGGCACCAATTACCGAGATGACCAGGGCAAGAAATAAGAGTTCCCATGACTTTTGCTGTCTCAGTACCCAGGTAATTCGGAAGCTTCCGACGAGAAGGACAGCAAGTGACATTCCCACTTTCCAATAAATTGGATTTACACTCATAAGATGTGTACTTTATCGGCAGCAAGCGAAAATTCGTTGACTTTGGAAGTTGCTGATGTATGATAACCGCCACTGTATTATTTATTGTATCAATTGAAAACATCACGTCACTAAGAGTGTCTCGAGAAACTTCAAACGTCAAATCTTACACAGAAACGAGAGGGGTTTTGAGCGCTCGCAAGGAAATAGGAGAAGCAAGATGAAGCGTATGAATTTCAGATCGTTATTGTTGGTCGTTGGCGTTCTTTTTTTAGTCACCGGTTGCGTTTCAAACAAACGACATAACCGTGAAGTGAATGCATTGCAAGCTCAAGTAAATACTCTTGCTTCCGAAGTTTCTCGGATTGATTCTCAAGCACAAACAGGTGGGGCGCGGTCTGCCGTATCGGCACCGCAAATAGGTGGTGAAAGCGCAGGAGTTTCTGGTTTTGCAGCATCTGCAGTTTACCGAACGCCCTCCGGATTTGAGTTGCCAGCTGCTGATATTCAGCAAGCACTTAAGAGCGCAGGTTATTATGACGGTGCGCTTGATGGAAAAATTGGCCCGAAAGCGCGGGAAGCCATTCGTGCTTTTCAACGCGACCATGGTTTGACAGCCGATGGTGTTTGCGGCAGAAGAACTTGGGACCAGTTAAAGTCTTATTTGGGTGGTAGTGCATCTCCAGTTATTAAGTAATTAGAAAAAGGACAGGCGAAAAAATGAATTTTCGCCTGTCCTTTTTATTTCGTTCATTGTTGACTAATTGTTTTAAGAAATGAGCAACAGAAGAAGCTCATCTTTGTCATCTCACCTTTGTTTTTCCTCACTGTTCCGCTCGTTTGCATTTCTTTGAAGAAAAGGAACCAAATGGCTTTAGTGGAAGAAGATTTCGACCTATTACATGATGTAAATCCTGGAAAGCATTTCTACCAATTTTACAAATCTCCCGAAGATCTTCTGAAGGTGTTAATTCCTTATTGGAAAGCCGGTATTCAAAAAGGTGATTTCTGCTTTTGGGTGGCCCCGAGTTTTCTGACCGTTTCTGAGGCAAAATCAACGCTTGGAAAAGTGGTTTCCAGCCTTGATTTCTTGGTTGCCAAAGGGTGTTTTGAAATAATTTCTCATGCAACGTGGTACGGTGACGGAGAAATTTTTGATGGGGATTTGGTGTTTGCAAAATTTATGGTGAAGTTGGAAGAAGTAAGTCGCAAGGGGTTTCGCGTCATGCGCGTTGCCGGTGATGCGAGTGGGCATAAACCCCATCTCTGGTCTTCAGTTCGCGAGTACGAAGTGAAAAGCCATGCAAAAATTACCGGATCTAATTTCATTGCGCTGTGCTCGTTTCCTCTCCATGAACTTAAACTTCAGCAAACAAAAGATGTTTTAGAAACGCACCACAGTGCGTTGATCGCCAGAGTTTAGGTCGTTTTACCTCAAGGAACCGCTTCGGTTTCTAAACAAATCATGTTAAAATTCGTGAGCACTTAATTTTTAACTTTAGTTCAGGACGCGAAATCATGAAGCGACACGCATGCTTGATTCAAGCATCTTTTTTAATATTTCTTGTTTGCCATCCTAGTTTTTTATTGAGTGAAGCAGCACAAGAAAAAACTTCCCGCCCACAATCGCTTCTTCCGTCATCTCTTGCGATTCCAACTGAGATTCACACCAATTCTCACGTTGCCATTCTGATTCTTCAAAATAAAGATTCCTTCAAGCTTTCAATCCCGTTTTCCTATCAAGTTTTGTTGGGAAGGCATTCTACTCAGCGCATGAGTCTTCAGCCATCGCTTGTGACATCAACCAAACAAGGAATTTTAGTTGGCGGTGAAATGTTTCAGGGTCCCCAGGTAACCATGAAGACTAACAGCCGTTATTTTGATCTTGAAAAGAGAAGTTACCATGGTGATTTGGTGATCACGAAAGAACCAAATGGGACAATGGATGTGATTAATGATGTGCGGCTTGAGGATTATTTGAAAGGCGTGCTTGCTTGGGAAGTGAGCAGCGTGTGGCCCGAGGAGTCGCTCAAAGCACAGGCCGTAGCAAGCCGAACCTATGCACTTTTTAAGATGATTGAGCGTTCAAAAGAAAAGCATGTCTTAACCTCAGATGTTTTAAGCCAGGTATACGCAGGCCGAGGCGCTGAAAAAGTTTTTACAAATCGAGCGGTCGACGCAACAGAAGGTGAAATTTTGACATTTGGCAGAAATATTTTTCCCGCGTTTTTTCATTCGACTTGTGGTGGCCATACCACTGAGGCGGAACATGCATGGCGGATTCATCCGACTCCGGTATTGCGTGGCCAGATCTGTCCTTATTGTAAGGGGAGTAAACATTACGAGTGGCGGGCGAGTGTTCCACTTGAAGAAATTGAATCCCAGCTTGCAGCGCGAAAATTTACAATCAGCCCCGTTCAGAATATTATTTTCATGGATTATGATGCTTCAGGGCGTGCGGAACATGTGATAATCCGGCATCAAAAAGGAGAGCTCAAATTAGATGCGAACGATTTTCGATTGTTTGTGGGTCCTGAAATAATTCGCAGCACCAAGGCATCCGTTGCTGTATCGGGTAAGCAAGCACATTTTGTTGGTCTGGGATGGGGACATGGGGTTGGTATGTGTCAGTGGGGTGCTAAAGCACAGGCTGATCGAGGTAAAACTTATCAGGAAATTTTGGAATTTTATTATCCAGGAAGTAAAATCGTAAAACTTTATGGAGCTAAGTCAATCAACCAGTCAAAACCTACTCAGAGTCAATCGGACGATCTTAGTCTCATTGAGAAAGCTGAGAAATTCATGAACGACTGGATTGGATGATATTTGCGCCCGCCCCCAGCTTGAATGGATAGAAATTAAGGTGGCTGGGACTGGCGCTCAAAGCATTGATAAACATTTGGAACAGATTGGTAGTTGAGCGCCCGTACTTACTTTCATTAAATAAATGAATTGCCTTAATCGGGAAGTAAGTACAGTGCGCAAACTTTTCGTTAATGTAATTTTTAATTGTAGATGAAGTTTGCGCCCGTAGCTCAATTGGATAGAGCGTCAGCCTCCGGAGCTGAAGGTTAACGGTTCAATTCCGTTCGGGCGCAGTTTTAATTTATGAACATCACTATTTTTGGAAGTAGTTCGGTTGTGAAAAATTCAC
>JACQQN010000178.1 GCA_016206995.1 Candidatus Omnitrophota bacterium
ACAAGTTCCCGCGTTGCTTTCTGATAAGGCATGATTTGTTCATTCGTTAAAGTTAATGCTGAATCAAGATCGTCAAAATTAGCTGTATTAGCTGTTTCTTCTCGCCCAAGCTCTTCCCCGCGGCTCCTGAGCTCAGCGCGGAACTTTGAGAACTCAGGGCCTACAAAATGAGTTTCTGGCAATCGGATTTTAAAAGAAAGCCCGATTTCAGCTTCTACAACAACCTTGACCATTGGCTTCTGAACCTTAACCGAAGGATCCTGTGCACTTTTAAACGTACCATAAATTAATTCGAGTTTTATTTCTTCAAAAGGTCTCAAACCATATTCGGAACCGGACAAAACTCCAGCGCCATCCATCACGCCTTTCCCATTAGGTTGAATGAGGACCACTGGCGTTTCCCTGCTAAGGTGAACAGGTTTGTCTGTTAAACCGGGGCCCCTCCTTACGATCGTAAAATAACCGTCTTGTCTCTGAATGGCTAAATACACTCCATTTGTTTCTGTAAATGTAATCTCTTCGAGGTCACCAATTTTGTCGGAAAAAACCCGAGCTCTTGGAAATGAAAAACCGTTTGGATTTGGAGGGAAAGGGATCCGATAACTAATGAGCTGTTTTCTTTCCTGTGCGCGTTCTACAATTGCCAATATATTTGAAGGGTTTTTTGCAGCTTGAAGTGCATCACGAAATGTGTCGTAAGCATCGTCACCAAGCGAGCGTACCTGTGTTACTAGATAATTGATGACCACCGCACGTTCACGATACCTTTGAACAAGCTCTATAAGTGGGGTAAAATCAAACAATTCGAGCAGCTCGTTTCGATTGACTTTTCCCGCCAAAATTTCTAAAACACCATGAATAATTTCAAAGTCATACGTCAACCTTGTCGGATTGATCCATGTGAAATGCCATGTGGTATCATGTCCCTTTCCGCGCAGCTCGGACTTATTTTGAGTGTCTAGTTGTTGGTCGCTAGGTTCTAGTTGCACACTTTGATTCAACGGTTTACTACTAGTTAGCAACTGACCGCTAGCCACTGTTTTCTGGCGCAGCTCGGAGCGGGCAGGATCGCTCTCATAAGATGCATGCCATTCGTTGGCTGAGATGTTCTTAAAGCCCTGTGGTGTAACCAACGTAAAGTCCTCTATTTTAAATTGACCATATTGCGAAGGAGGAATGATAAGTGCAGGCTCGCCTTTTTCCAATAGCGTTGGATCTACCTCTAAGATCCGTTCGAATAAATCTGGTGAGGGGGCAAACGATTGAGAAAGCCCCAGGAGATAACTTTCTGACACACCCAACAATTTGCTGACTGTCGAATTGAGACGGCGAGCTTCAAGCTCTCGCAATCCTTTTGCCAACAAAATGTCTGTGATTAATTCGTCTCGATCTGCAAGCGTTTCAGGTAGTTCATTCACCCGGAGCCTTGTGTGTCCATCATCATCTACAAATAAATAGAAAAGAACTCTTGATTCGCCATCGATCGCACGAAGAAATCGGCGCTTGGTCTTGATTTCTGCGTTGGGTGGTCTTAAAATCAAACGAGTCTTCCGAAAACCAGGAATCATCTCTAATGCACCCATACTTGGGAATCCGGGCATGAATGTCAAAATGTCTGCCGGACCCATTCTCCACTCCAAGTGTCCATTCGGGCGAAGAGGTGAGGGTTGGACCATCACCTGAACCCAAGGTTCTTCATCTGGTTCCATCGCCTCATTTTGAAAATAACGCCGATTCACTTCCCGCAACCAAGTTCTTTGACTTTGTAGAAACCAATGCGTTACCTTTTTAACATCCCCAACCAGTCGATTTTGATTTGAAGCTACGATCCAAACCACCGGTTTCCAAGGCTGATTTCCTGGCTTTCTGATTCCAACTCGCTTCACACCCATCACAGGATCTTCGGCAAATTCAAGCGGCCAGCGCTCACTTCTTTCTTGTCGGTATAGTTCATTATCAATGATAACGCTTCCACGAGTTGCTGTTTTTAGAGGAAGACGAAACCCCGGTAATTTTTGATCCGAAATCAAAGAATGAACCCCAGTTGCAACGATGTCAATCCGGCCAAAAACGCGGTTGCCAAGATTTTTCATGGTGGCCAGCTCTTTTGGGAGAAGCAGTTTTCCTAACCGATTGAACCGAACATTAATGAGCCTTTCTTTTCGAACGATATCATTTGCGTCAATCACCCCAAGTGCCCACAAACCAATGGTTGGACGGTAAACAAATCGGCTTCCTGAAATCCAGTCGGGGTGCGTTGTGTCAATCAAGATGACAAACTGTAATGGGGACTCATTAAGGATCACGTGACCCATTTCTTTAACGAGTGTTCCCCGAATCAGAAAATACTGGCGACCATAACGATCCTTATGGTAAGAACGTGAAAGTAAAATATGTGTCCATTGAGATTTTTCGGCAAGCCGTTCTAATCTACGCTTCAATAGACTGACGACTTCAAAATCATAACCTTCTAGCGCATCCCAGAACTGTTTTCGTCTGTGTGGAGAAAGTGAAATCATCTCTTGTCCGACAAACGCTGCGGGATTCCATTTTTCAACTAAGTTGAAACTTTCACTTAGAAACAAATGAATTGTAGTTTCAATTTGAAAGCGAACGCTTTGGACAGCGTTTTTATCACGTGTGATATTTAATTTAATATCACCTAAGTAAGCATCTGGTTGAGATGATACCTGTTTAAAAAGATCAAATCGATTATCAAGATTGACTGTTGATCCATCTGGAATTTTGTAAACACGAATGCGCTTTTCACCATTACTTCTTTCGATATACCAATAAAGAAGTTTTGGAACAGGTAAATTGACCTTTCCATATTGATAAGATACTTCATGAATGAGAAGTTTCGTGATGGCTTGATTCAAACCGTAAGAGCGTGTCCAAGGAAACTTGCTAGACGTGGGAAATAAATTAACCAAAATTGCACCATGCGACTTCGTCGACACTCGAGGAACGACAATTGCCAAGCGAGGTTGATCAGCCGACAATTTACCTCCCCCTTCAATCCATTCTAAAACCTGTTTTGCTTCTGCCTTGTCCATCTGAAACCGTCGATTTGATTGAAAAGAGCTTTTGGATGGAACATTCCGACTCCGTAGCTCGGAGCGGCGGCTTTCAATAATTGCTGTAATCAATCCTATCAAATGTTTAAACCTTGGCCCCTGTTGAGTCAAACTACGAATATCCGTTGGTAGATCATGATCATGGAATGCTTTTCTAACCACCGGAGGAAGAGACCCTGAATTTACGAGCCCAGAGATAATCTTTGAAGCGTCAATGGAAGGATCTTGCGCAACAATTTGCTGAGCAATGCTATAAGCCAATACAAAGTCAGGATTTGAAGAATCGAACCGGCCCAGCGGAACATTTTCGTCATAATCCGCATCATCCAAAGCGCGGCCTTCTGCTAATTGATTGATGACATGAGAGAGAGATTGAATTTGCTCGCGAACTTTATCGGAGAGTTGAAATGTCGACACTTTTCCTATAATTTGTTGCGCTTTTTTTGCTAAAGAAATTGGATGGTCCATACCAGATTGAACAACCACATAAAAAGCAATGGAGCTAAAAATGAAGCCAACATCGTCAAAATCAAATTCTTTTAGAGGACCATCGATTTCTTCAAGTAGTTCCAAGATCGTATCAAGCGTTTCCATTCCCCGCCTGATTAACTCAAGATGAGCACGCTCTATTTGTTTGTACCTTTCAGTAGGAGCAGGCACTCCACTCTCTATGTCGCGGTGAAACCGAAGACTTTCTATCATCAAATTCCTCAGGGGGGCGCTTGTTGATCCTTCCCGGGAAGAATCGGAGTCACTATTAGGCTCTCCAGCGTCCACTACCAGTCCGTTAATCAGGGGCCTTAAAACAGAAGCCGCCTTTTGCACCCTATCTGTTTTACTAAGTTCGGGATGCTCCAAAACAGCTTCAAGAAATACTCTCGTTTTTGCACTCACTTTTGGTTGGTCAATCATCGGAACATGACCTACCTCCATTTCACTTCCATCAACCTTTACTTCTGAAAGTGGCTGGCTGGATATTTCATCACTTACAATTAAATTAAAGCCAACAACCGAAAGAGTCATCGCAAAACTCGTCACAAGAACGGGATCAATGAACAAAAGCATTTCAACGCCTTGAGAAGATCTTTTACCGAACAGTAAACCGCCGCCTGAATTACTAAAATCCGGAATTTTGGAAGGATCTCCCGATTGACGTTGTATTTTTCTCCCAAGTTCCTCTCCGGATGTTTTAACAATGCTGATCGTTATCTTTCGCTCGCGCAACTTAGTAAAAAAGCCAGGATTCAATCGATGAAAAATATTAAGAGCGTCCACAACATTTCTTTTCTCCCCATTCGTAAGATCGGGGGCTAATTGAATGCGATCAGTTACTTCCGTATAAGGAGAAAGAACTTTTCCCAACGGAATGATGCCCGGAACAAGACCTGTTTTCACAGGTTTGATGATGCGCGTAACATGAACCCAACGCGTTAGATTAAGTGCTTCCAATTGAATGACATCTTTCATGCGCAGGAGCTTTAAAGTAGGCGGCGAGTCTTCTGAGGAACCCACTTCTGGAATTTCTACAGGGGTACGGTCTTGAAGTTTCATCAACAACGCTTGGCCTTCCAATGATCCTGTTTGAAAAAGCGCATCGCCCTCAATTTCTAAGCCAGTTGAATCTTCATCAAAAAGCTGATGAATGCCAAAATAGATGCGATAGAGATCTTTTAATCGAACAGCGTATTGTGGCCCATCATCGGTCAAACGAAGTCTTTCTAGAACGACTAGCGGCGCCAAACCTTTTGCATACAATACTTTGTTTTCCAAAGTATAGAATGCTTGAAGCCATGTTAACAACTCGCTTGCCCTTTCATCTTTTTGAATATCCCTTAAAGAACTCCAAGCCAATTGAAGATAATTTTCCATCCATGCGCCGAAAAGAGCATTCGCTTCGGCGATACTACTAACGGATGAGAGCGATTGAAAAAACCGGTCAATCTCACCTTGCCCCAGTTGAATGTTTGGTCTTTGATTAAAAAAAACTGCGCCCGTTTGATTGGCAATCGCAAATAGAGCCACAGCTTCTGGTTCGCTTAGAGGTTCAAAAGACCGCGCCCAGGTTGGTACGGCAAAAGCATCCAGAACTACACGATCTCCTAAGGGTAGCGATACATCATGCCAATCCCATGGTTTGTCATCTTTCAGTTGATCTACGATCTCTTCATGACCTTCTGGCGTCAGTAAAACCTTAAAAGCAGAAGCTCGATCGATTTTATTGTCTTTCAAAACGCCTTTTTCTATGTCCTGCAACAATTGCGTCAAAGGAGATCTTGAGGCATGCGCATACATCGTCACACCATCACCTAGTTGGGTGCGGCGCATCCACTGCCAAAAAGAAACAATGGGACGACTGCGGATAGTTATGCCGCCTGTGGGCCTTGTTGCGAGCATCGTTCTTTCTGGATTTGGTAATTCTTCAAATAAGGCACGAATGCTGCTTTGCCTGTATAAAATCCGGGCAAGTGATTGTGTCACGTCAGAGAGTTCTACATAACCGAAAAATGTAAATGAGAACGGGTCGAAAAACCGCTTCCGATCAACGCTCCCGCGCGATGGATCCCGAAAACCACTCGGAGCTCCCCTGAATTCACGTACGTCGTTTGGATAAATTACTTTTGCAAACTTGGGATCGCGTGCGCGACGCTGATATTCAAGTATTAGAAATTGATCAACCAACTCTTCCCAAAAAATAATGCCAAACACTTCCAAACGTTTACGGATTTCACTCGGCTCTTGAATGCCTTGCATTTCAAGATCTTCTATCACTCGCTTGATGATTTCGTCCCCAATCTCAGCCACATTTCTATTTTCATCATTCGCCCGCAGTTCGGCGCGGTGGTTATC